>JALVBM010000169.1 GCA_027010665.1 Chromatiales bacterium | reverse complement strand
CCTGCGGGCGCTTTTTCCGCACGCCGACGAACCCGATCCCTCCCCGAATCAGGGCCGGGTGATCCTGTTCGTGGCCAACGGCCTGGCGCCGGTCAAGCGGGAAGTGAGCGATGCCGTCGTCGATCCGGTCTCCGGCATTCTCGTGCGCATCTCCCTGCCCGTATACGAGCCGCGCCCCTCGCTGGTCCGCCGGTTGCGCGTGCGGGTCGGAGACGTCGTCTACCTTGCCGAACCGGTGGAGAACATCGCCGCCATCGCCCGCGCCACCCTGGATGCCGCGCTGCCGGCCATCACGGCCCGTGCCATGGCCCGGGCCGTGGCCAAGTACCAGATGGCCCGCGAGGCCGGCAAGCAGGACGATCTGGCCGGTCTGCTGATGAACATCGTCAACGTCGTCACCGAGCGGGCCGACACCCGAAGCTGGCTGACCCTGCCCGGGGAAATCCGCATGGTGCGCCTGAGCCTGCCGCCTGGCCGGCACCGGCTGGAACTCGAACTGCTCGACGACCTCGGCAACCTTCTCGGTCGCCACGTGTGGCCGGACGTGACCGTCCACGCCGGCCGGATCCGTTTCATCAGCTATCATTACCCCGTCTACCGGAAAAAGGGACATCCATGAACACCTTCACCCGCCTGCTGGCCTGCGCCGGGCTCGTCACCCTCCTGGCGGCCTGCGCCACTTCCCCTGACGCGGATCGGCCTATCTGGATCGACGGTCCGAGCGAACGATGGCCGGCCAGCGCCTGGCTCGTCGGCCGCGGACAGAGCCCGTCGCGGGCCATCGCCCAAGATCGGGCGCGCGCCGATCTGGCCAAGAACTTCAGCGTGCGCGTGGCCGAGACCAGCCGTGACGTGACCCGCTACGAGGGCAGCCAGCCGGCCGGCAAGTCCGCCACCGGCACGTTGCGGCGCAGTGCCCGGCGCGAGATCGAAACGCGCACGGAGCAGATCCTGCGCGGGGTCGAAATCGCCGATCTGTGGCGGGATCCGCAGAGCGGCGAGTACCACGCCCTGGCCGTGCTCGACCGCAT
>JALVBM010000168.1 GCA_027010665.1 Chromatiales bacterium | reverse complement strand
GTCCGGATCGTACACCGGCAGGGCCGGCATGCGCCGCTCGATGCGCTTGTTGAGCCCCACCAGCACCTTGCCGGGACCGCTTTCGATCAGCGTGTCCACGCCTTCGGCCTGCATGCGGCGAATGGTCTCGACCCAGCGCACCGGATGGTCGAGCTGGCGGACCAGGGCATCGCGAATGGCATCCGGATCGGTGGGCATTTCCACGTCCACGTTGTTGATGACGGGAATGGTTGGCGCCTGCACGGGAATGTCCTCGAGGATTTCGGCCAGCCGCTCGGCGGCCGGCTTCATCAGGGCGCAGTGGGACGGCACGCTCACCGGCAGCATCACGGCCCGCTTGGCGCCCCGTTCGGATGCCAGGGCCACGGCCCGCTCCACCGCGCTCTTGTGACCGGCCACCACCACCTGACCCGGCGAATTGAAGTTCACGGCCTCGACGACCTCCCCTTCGGCGGCATCGGCGCAAACCTGGATCACGGCCTCGTCGTCCAGCCCCAGGATGGCGGCCATGGCGCCGGTGCCGGCGGGCACCGCCTCCTGCATCAGGCGCCCCCGCTCGGCCACCAGGCGAACGGCGTGATCGAAAGCCAGACTGCCGGCCGCCACCAGTGCCGAGTACTCGCCCAGACTGTGCCCGGCCATGACCGCCGGCTGCGGCCCGCCCTGCGCCTGCCAGACCCGCCACACGGCGATGCCCGCCGCCAGCATCGCCGGCTGTGTGATCTCGGTGCTGTTGAGCTTCTCCGCCGGCCCGTCCTGCACGATGGCCCACAGATCCTCGCCCAGCGCCTCGGACGCCTCAGCAAAGGTCTGCTCCACCCCGGCAAAGGCCGCCGCCAGTTCCTTCAACATCCCGACCGACTGCGAACCCTGGCCGGGAAAGACGATTCCTGTTGACATGTGTTAGCTACCTCTTTTTCAAATTCGGTGGAAAGAACGCGGAGGGCGCAGAGACGCAGAGAGCGCAGAGTTCATGATGTTGATGTGTACTCCACGTGCCATACTTTATCCTGATCTTGTAGGAGCGGCGCCC
>JALVBM010000167.1 GCA_027010665.1 Chromatiales bacterium | reverse complement strand
GGATGTGCTGGCCGACATGGTCCAGGGCGCGGCCGAAGTCATCGGGCGCCTGGAGCAGGAGAGCGAGAACATCGGCAAGGTGCTGGCGGTGATCAACGACATCGCCGAGCAGACCAACCTGCTGGCCTTGAACGCGGCCATCGAGGCGGCCCGGGCCGGCGAGCAGGGCCGGGGTTTCGCGGTGGTGGCCGACGAGGTGCGGACCCTGGCCAACCGCACGCAGAAGTCCACCGAGGAGATCAGCGCCATGATCGAGCGCCTGCAGGGCGGATCCCGCGAGGCGGTCTCGGCCATGGAGGCGGGTCGCGATCAGGCCACCAACGGCGTGGCGCTGACCGAGCAGGCCGCCGAGGCACTGGCCGTCATCGCCGGGGCCATCACCACCATCAGCGAGATGAGCGAGCAGATCGCCCAGGCCTCGCGGGAGCAGACCACGGTGGTGGAAGACGTGAACCGCAGCGTCAGCGCCATCTCCGGTCTGTGTGACCGCACCACCGAGAGCATGGGCCACATCGACGGCACCGCCCGCGAGCTGGCCCGCCTGGCCGACGAGATGCAGGGGCTGATCGCCGGTTTCCGCACTGCCTGAAGGGGCAATCGTCCCGCTTTCCCTCCCCCGTCCGGCGGAATCCTTCCGCCGGCCTTGCATTCCTCCCGAACCGGCCCCATGCTGGATTCGACCGTTTCGACAACAATATCAGAAAACGCTAATATTCGGCCCCAACCCGTCAGCCCAGAGGAAACCACCCGATGAACAGCCATCCCGTGCGTCCCGGTTTGTCCGCTCGCCTGCCGAGGCCGGCGGCCCTGCTGTTGCTGCTGATCGGCCTGCTGCCCGCCAGTCTGTCCGCTGCCGAACTCGATACCACCGAAGCCGTGCTGCGGGAACTGCCCCGCGAGCGGGTGCTCGATGCCCTGGTCGAGGCCGTGCGCGAGGCCACCGTATCCGCCCAGATCAACGGTCGGATCGTGAAGATCTACTACGATGTGGACGACTACGTGGAGAAGGGCGCGGTGCTGCTCAGGTTCCGCGA
>JALVBM010000166.1 GCA_027010665.1 Chromatiales bacterium | reverse complement strand
TCTCCCTGATGCAGATGGCCAAGACCTCCGCCGCCCTGGCCCGCCTCGGCAAGCACGGCGTGCCCTTCATCTCGGTGATGACCGATCCCACCATGGGCGGCGTCTCCGCCAGCCTGGCCATGCTCGGCGACATCAACGTCGCCGAACCCAACGCCCTCATCGGCTTCGCCGGCCCCCGGGTCATCGAACAGACCGTGCGCGAAACCCTCCCCGAAGGCTTCCAGCGCGCCGAATTCCTCCTCGAACACGGTGCCGTCGATCTCATCATCGACCGCCGCGACATGCGCGACCGCCTCGCCAGTTTGCTGGCGATGATGACCCACAAGCCGACGCCGTAGGCGTCGGCAGGGACGAGGAACTAGGAACTAGGGACGAGGAGGGGGTAGAACCAGATTGTAGGAGCGGCGCCCCTGCCGCGATAAACGAAGCTGATTCATTCCCCTCGCCACGACCCCCATAGAATCCCGTGCACCTCGCTTTTCCCAGTTCCTAGTTCCCAGCCCCTAGTCCCTGCATAAATGAAATCCCTCGCCGACTGGCTCCACTACCAGGAATCCCTCCATTCCGCCGAAATCGAACTCGGCCTCGAGCGCGTGCGCACCGTCTGGCAGCGCCTGCATGCCGGGCCGGTGCCGTTCTTCACCATCACCGTGGCCGGCACCAACGGCAAGGGTTCGAGCGTGGCCATGCTGGAAGCCATTCTGCGCGCAGCGGGCCATACCGTCGGGGCCTACACCTCGCCCCATCTGCTGCGCTACAACGAACGCATTCGGCTCGATGGCGAGCCGGTCGCGGACGAAACCCTGATTGCCGCCTTCGAGCGTGTCGAGCAGGCGCGCGCGGACGTGCCGCTGACCTATTTCGAGTTCGGCACCCTGGCGGCGCTCGACATCTTCGCCCGGGAAGCACCGGCGGTCGCGCTGCTGGAAGTGGGGCTGGGCGGCCGGCTCGATGCGGTCAACATCATCGACGCGGACATCGCGCTCATCACCGGGATCGGGATCGATCACGTGGACTGGCTGGGCCACGATCGGG
>JALVBM010000165.1 GCA_027010665.1 Chromatiales bacterium | reverse complement strand
GCGGAGGGCGCGGAGACGCAGAGGGCGCTGAGCGTCTTATTGTTTTCGTGTCTGCGTGCGTGTTTGCCGTTTTGTCAGGGCAGTGTCATTCCGGTGTTTCGATGAACTCCAGGGCGTTGCCGTCCGGATCCCGACAGAAGATTGCCCTGCGCCCGGACCGGCTGCGTGTGAACGGGACCCCCGCTTTTTCGAGCGCTGCTGCCAGCGCATCGAGGTGTTCAACCGCCAATGCCAGGTGCCGATCCCGACCGCCGTGTTCGGGGCGGCCGCTCACCGGATCCGGGTTGGGCAGCTCGAGCAGGTGAATACTGCCTTCCCCCACCTTCAGCCAGGCGCCGGGAAAACCCAGATCCGGCCGTTGTGAATCCACCTCGAGCCCCAGCACGTCCCGATAGAAGGCGAGCGATCGCTGCGTATCCGAGACGATGAAACTGGCGTGGAGTATGCGATCGATATTGAACATGATTGACTTGAAATCTTTCGTGTAGGAGCGGCACCCTCGCCGCGAACCATACAGGGACGGTGGCGATGGCCGAGGGACGAGAAAAACGGGGTAGATTGGCTTCGATAACCTCGTCCCTTACTACCGGACCTCGGCCCTGTTCATCGCGGCGGGGGCGCCGCTCCTACATTTATGAATACTAATAGCTGTTCCGAATTCCACTACACTTTGGGTCATGCACGGAGCCCTCAAGGCAGGTGGGGCGTTTCGGGACCTTCGGCCGCAGGGACGACGTGCAGGATGCACAAGTGTCGCGAGAGGGCAGGATGCCCGAAGCGACTGCGGGCCGTAGAGCCTACAGGGATGTATCCACGGCGTGTCACGAAACGCCCCACCTGCCTTGAGGGCGTGCCTGATGGTTAGTACAGAACCACCAAACTGACCGGGAATTCGGAACAGCTATTTAGTCCCCTCCGCGTCCTCTGCGTCTCTGCGCCCTCCGCGTTCTTGACAGAAGACCGTAACGAAGCCTCACCCCCCGAGATATTCCGCGATTCGCTCGCGCAGGCAGTCCTGTGTCTTCGGGTCGTCGACAG
>JALVBM010000164.1 GCA_027010665.1 Chromatiales bacterium | reverse complement strand
CCAGATCCGGCCGCAGGGCCACGATGCGTTCGACATCGATATTGTTGTAGCCACCCACTCGTTGAATCGCTTTTGCCGCCGGCGGATAGTCACTGTAGTTGACCGCCCCGACAATCTTCTCGCCGGCGCCGATGGCAAACAGGATCTCCGTGGCGTGCGGCGCGAGACTGACGATGCGTTGTGCTGATGTTGTGATACAAACCCGTTTGTCGGCATCGTCGTCGACACAGGTTTTCTCATGTGCGGACACCGGGATAGCAGCGCTGATCAGAAACCCGACGGCCAGCCAGTGCAGAGATCTTATCCATGTTTTGCCAAAACGATCTGTCATCATTCACCCATGATGATGTTCAACGCCGATTCGAGTTTTCGCCAGTCGGATTCCGCACCCGGTAATCCAAAACGCAAGGCCGGGCCACCCGCATCCGTTGCCAGCCACAGACGCACCAGGATGCCCAGCGATGCGAACGCCTCCTGGATTGCCTCCGCATCCGAATGCGGGACAAACTGAAACAACCGTGTGCTGCCGCGCGGTGACAGCCCGCTGTTGTCCAACAAGTTCTTCAGGCGTTCGGCCGAACGTTGCAGGCGTGCCCGTGTTGCCCGTTGCCAGTGGCTGTCGGCTAGCGCCAGGGCACCCCAGTAACGGGCCGGGCTGGATACCGGCCAGGGTCCCTGCCCTGCCCGCAATTTTTGCAAAAGGTCTTCATCTGCAAGCACGAACCCGAGCCGGATGCCCGGCAGACCGAAAAACTTGCCGAACGAACGCAGCACGATGAAGCCGGCGTTTCGGGCAAAGTCGGCAAGCGAGTCATCCGGTTCCGGATCCACGAAGGCCTCATCTACTATCAGCCAGCCGCCACGTTCACGCAGTTCGCGCCACCAGTCCAGAACCCGGGACCGGGATAGACAGGTTCCATCGGGATTGTTGGGGCGGACAAGGACGAGGACCTCCAGTTCATCCAATTCGGAGTCAACTTCATCGAGTGAAAGACAACGCACATCGTGCCCGGCCAGGCGCCAGTGATGTTCGTGTTCGGCATAGGTGGGAGCGACGATGCCAACCCGGGAACGGGACCGGAATCGCGGCAACAGGGCGATGGCGGCCTGGGATCCGGGTACCGGAAGGACCTGCTCGGCACCATAGTAACAGCGCGCGGCCTCCTCGAGGCCATCGTCCTCCTCGGGCAGCCGGTGCAGGATCGTCGTCGGCAAGGGCGGGGCGGGCCAGGGATGGGGGTTGATGCCCGTGGAGAGATCCAGCCACTGTTCGCGCGGGATTCCCCAGCGGCGTATGGCGGCGGCGAGATTGCCGCCATGTTCAGGCAAGCGCGAATCCTCCCGCCAGGATCACCAGCACCCAGAGTCCGAGGGCGCGGTGCAAAAGTTGCAGGCTCCGTTCGATGGCGTGCGCATCGAGCGGTACGTCGTCCGCGCCGAGCGTGGGTCGCTCCTGTTCCCGGCCGTGATAGATCGCGGTACCGCCCAGGCGCATGCCCAGGGCGCCGGCACCGGCGGCCATGACCACGCCGGGGTTGATGCCGTGCCAGGCGGAGGCCTGGGTTCGCCAGCAACGCAGGGCAGTGCCTGTTCGTCCGGCCAGGCCATAGGCCATGGCGGTGAGGCGCGCCGGGAGCCAGTTGAGCACATCGTCCATGCGGGCGGCGAAGGCGCCGAAGTCCCGATAGCGGGCGTTGCGATAACCCCACATGGCGTCCAGCGTGTTGGCCAGCCGGTACAGCACCGCCCCGGCCGGCCCGGCCACCAGGAACCAGAACAGCACGCCGAATACGGCGTCGTTGCCGTTCTCCAGTACCGATTCGATTGTGGCCCGGCGCAGGCCCGGCGCGTCGAGATAGCCGGTTTCCCGGCTCACAAGATACCCCGTTCGGGTTCGGGCAGCGTCCAGATCCTGCCGGGCCAGGGCAGACTCGACGGCCCGTGCGTGTTCCGCCAGACTGCGGGCGCCGATGGCCAGGTAGAGCACGACGATGCCGAGCGGAATCCCGACCGGCGCGGGCAACCACCCCGTCATGGCGGTGACGGCCACCGGCGGCACGACCGCCAGGCCCCAGGCCAGCGCACCACGCCGGCGCCGCCGGGCGCTCGCCAGTTCGGCCGAACCAAGCAACCGGGTTTCCAGCCAGCCGGCCAGCCGGCCGAAGCCGACCAGCGGGTGCCAGCGCCGCGGCTCGCCCAGCACGCGATCCAGCAACAGGGCAGCCAGGATCTGCAAAGCGGTTATCATGGCGTCCGAGTTTACCCCATGTCCTCGCCATGACTCGATTCGAACCCCACGGCACCCTGATGATCCAGGGCACCACGTCCGACGCCGGCAAGAGCACGGTGGTCACCGCCCTGTGCCGGCTGCAGGCCCGCGCCGGGATCCGGGTGGCGCCCTTCAAGCCGCAGAACATGGCCCTCAACAGCGCCGTGACCGAAAACGGCGGCGAAATCGGCCGGGCCCAGGCGGTCCAGGCGCAGGCGGCCGGCATTGCCCCCGAAACGGATCTGAATCCGGTGCTGCTCAAGCCCGAGACCGATACCGGCGCCCAGATCATCGTCGATGGCCGGCCCGTGGCCCGGATGGACGCCCGGCACTATCACGACTACAAGACCACGGCCATGCAGGCCGTGCTGGCGGCCTACCGGCGATTGCAGGACCGGTTCGATTCCATCATCGTCGAGGGCGCGGGCAGCCCGGCCGAGATCAACCTGCGGGATCGGGACATCGCCAACATGGGTTTTGCCGAGACGGCAGACTGTCCGGTCGTGCTGGTCGGCGACATCGACCGTGGTGGTGTCTTCGCCCAACTGGTGGGCACGCTGGAGCTGCTCGCCCCGTCCGAACGGGCGCGGATCCACGGTTTTATCATCAACCGCTTTCGCGGCGACATCGCCCTGCTCGAACCGGGCCTGGACTGGCTGACGCAGCGCACGGGCATCCCGGTGCTGGGCGTGCTGCCCTGGTTGCCCGGCTTTCATCTCGAAGCCGAGGACGCCATCGCCACCGAACAGCGCACTCGGGACGGGGCCAGCCTGAAGGTGGTGGTGCCGGCCCTGCCGCGGATCAGCAATCACACCGATTTCGATCCCCTGCGCCTGCACCCGCAGGTGGATCTGCGCTTCGTCGGCCCCGGCGAGGCGATACCGCCTGCTGATCTCATCGTCCTCCCCGGCAGCAAGAGCGTGATGGCCGATCTTCGCTGGCTGCGGGAACAGGGCTGGGACGAGGCCATCCGGCGGCACCTGCGTTATGGCGGACGGTTGATCGGCATCTGCGGCGGATTCCAGATGCTGGGTTCGATGATTCACGATCCACAGGGCATCGAGGGCACGGCCGGCAGCTTGCCCGGCCTCGATCTGCTGGCCATGGAAACGACGCTGGAGGCGGAAAAGTGCCTGCGCCGGGTATCCGGCCGGCTCGCCATCGACGATGCGCCCGTGACCGGCTACGAAATCCACATGGGCCGCACCCGTGGGCCTGCCCTGGACCAGCCGGCCGTCCTTCTCGAACACGGAGAGGATGGCGCACGCTCGGCCGACGATCGGATCCTGGGCACCTACCTGCATGGCCTGTTCGTATCCCCCGAGGCCTGCTCGGCCCTGCTCGCCTGGGCCGGATTGCGCGATCCCGAGCCGCTGGATTATGCGGCACTGCGGGACAGGGAAATCGACCGACTGGCGGATGCCTTTGCCCGGCATGTGCGGATGGACGGATTCTGGTGAGAAAGGTTACGAATTTTCTGTAGGAGCGGCGCCCTCGCCGCGATGTAACAGGGCCGAAGGCTGTAGGCCGAGTGACGAGGTTATCGAAGCCGATAAACCCCGTTTTCCCTCGCCACTCGTCCCTGCATGGTTCGCGGCGAGGGCGCCGCTCCTACAGAAGAATGGTGAATCATCTCTTCGCTCTAACTCCCGGGGCAGTCATTCTGATAATGATATGAAATCAGGTGCCGATTAAAACGAGCGTGGCGATAATCGCTGCTTCCGTCCACTCGACCATGGCGCCGGCCGTGTCGCCGGTGGTGCCGCCAAGTCGCCGGATGAGGCGCTGGCGCTGATAAACAAACACCAGCCCGGCCAGTATCAGGGCCAGCGCTGTCGGCACGGGCCACAGCAGCAGGAGCGGCGCAACCGTCACGGCCACGCCGACGAGAGCCTTGCGGTCCGAGGCGGCAAGGCGCTCCCCCATGCCGCCGGGGCGCACGTAGGGGGTGGTGACGAACAGCAGCACCAGGACCACGCGCCCGAGGAACACCGCGAGCAGGAGAAACAGACCGGGAGCGGCGGTCAATGCCGCGAACTTGAGCAGCAGGACCAGCACCACGGCCACCACGCCGGCCGGGCCGGCGCAGGGATCCTTCATGATGGCCAGGGTCCGTTCGCGATCGCCCAGGCCACCGAGCCAGGCGTCGGCCGTGTCGGACAGGCCATCGAGGTGCAGGGCACCGGTGAGCACCACCCAGGCCATCAGCAGCAGGGCCGCCTGCAACAGCCCGGGGGCATGCACTTGCACGAGCAACGCCTGTCCGCCCCACAACAACCCGCCGAGCAGCAGACCCACGACGGGGAACCAGAACAGGGCGTCGGCCTCGAGACGGGCCCGATCGCCATCGGCGGGGGGTTCCGGAACCGGAAGCCGGGTGAGCAGACGCAGGGCGACGAGCAGGGGTCGATACATGAGCCGGCCGGTTACAGGCGCCCGTCATGGAAGATCAGGCGCGGCAGGGCACTTGCGCCGCAGCCGTCGATGCGGATGCGGCTGATGGCGGCATTGGCGATCTGGATCCGGAACATCCGCTCCAGCGGCATGTCGAGCACATGGCGCAGGATCATGCGCATCATGCCGGCATGGCCCACCACCAGCAGGTGGCGGCCTGCGTGGCGATCCAGCAGCTCCGTCCAGGCGGCGATCACCCGGTCGCGAAAGGCGGGCAGGGTTTCCGCACCGGGCGGGGTGTTGTTGAGGGGATCGGACCAGAAGCGCTGCAACCGGCCGGGATCCTCGGCCAGCAGTTCGGCGGCGGTGCGCCCCTCCCATGCGCCGAAGCCGATTTCCATCAGCCGCGCATCCGCCTCCACCGGCAGCCCCCGCTTCTCGCCCAGCGCCTCGGCAAACTCGCGGCAGCGCCGCAGGGGGGAGGTGACGATGATCTCCCAGGGCGCGTGCTCGCCGACTGCCTGCCACATCTGCTGCCAGCCCTTCTCGCTGAGGGGATCGTCGATCTGGCCGCGATAGCGCTTGCCGCCCACCGGCTCGCCGTGGCGGATGAGATCGACCGTGGTCGCCAGCGGCTCATTCACTGCCGGAGACTCCGGCTTCGGCGAAAGTAGCCATGCCGCCATGCAGGGCGCAGGCCTGGCGCAGCAGCGGCACGGCCACCGCCGCACCCGAACCTTCACCCAGGCGCATGCCAAGATCCAGCAGCGGCTCGGCGCCCAGCGCTTCCAGCACCCGCTGGTGACCGGGCTCGGCGGAGCGGTGGGCGAACCACACGCGCTGCTCCACGCCCGGCAGCAGGCGACTGGCCACCAGCAGGGCCACGCTGCTGATGAAGCCGTCCACCAGCACCGGCAGGCGCGCCTGGGCGGCGGCCACATAGGCGCCGGCAAGGGCGGCGATCTCGAACCCGCCGAGATGCCGCAGCACGGCCAGGGGCGAGTCCAGCGACGGCCGATAGCGGGCCACGGCGCTGTCGATGAGACGAGCCTTGCGGGCCACGCCCTCGGCGTCGAGCCCGGTGCCGGGGCCGGCCAGATCGCCGGCCGGCCGATCCAGCAGGGCGCAGGCGACCGCGGCGGCGGACGTGGTATTCGCAATGCCCATCTCGCCGCCGATGAACAGATCGGCACCGGCTTCCCGGGCCCGGTTCACGGCTTCCCGGCCCTCGTTCAGGGCCTGTTCGCACTGGCTTTCGGTCATGGCCGGTTCGTGGGCGAAGTTGCGGGTACCGGCAGCGATGCGCCGGTCGAACACGCCCGGCAGCGGACCCGGCGGATGGGCCGTGCCCACGTCCACCACCTCGAGGGTGGCACCCAGCTCCCGGGCCAGCACCGAAATGGCGGCGCCACCCCGGGCGAAGTTGCGCACCATCTCGGTGGTGACCGCCTGGGGAAAGGCCGAGACCCCTTCGCCAGCCACGCCGTGATCCCCGGCGAAGACCACGATCCGGATCGTCTCCAGCACCGGCTGCTCGCGCCCCTGCAGGGCCGCCATGTCCACGGCCAGGGACTCCAGCCGCCCCAGGGAACCGGGCGGTTTGGTGAGCTGGCCCTGGCGTTCCCGAGCCGCCTGCCGGGCCCGTTCGTCGAGCAACGGCAAGGCCGATCGATACCACGCGTCATGCATGTCGGTTTCTCTCGTTCAGGATTTGAGTGGCAGTTCGAGGCCGGCTACTACCAGCGTGACCCGGTCGCACACCTGCGCCAGGTGCTGGTGCAACCGGCCGGCCGTATCCACGAAACGGCGGTTCAGTTCCCCCAGCGGCACCACCCCCTGCCCCACTTCGTTGCTGACCAGCAGGATGCGCCCTGGTAGTGCGGGCAACACCTCGAGCAGCGCCGCCTGTTCCCGTTCCAGCCGATGAGTATCGCCTTCGCCAAGCAGGTTGCTCAGCCAGAGCGTGAGGCAATCGACCAGCAGGCAGCGATCGGCAGCGGCATGTTCCGAAAGTGCCGCCGCCAGGTGCAGCGGTTCCTCCACCGTGCACCAGTCGACCGGCCGGTCGGCCCGGTGACGGGCGATCCGCTCGGCCATCTCCCTGTCTCCCGCCGTAGCCGTGGCGATGTAGGTGACGCC
Source organism: Chromatiales bacterium (assembly GCA_027010665.1). Classification (GTDB taxonomy): domain Bacteria; phylum Pseudomonadota; class Gammaproteobacteria; order UBA6429; family Thiohalophilaceae; genus JALSSV01. Next base: position 9,046 of record JALVBM010000164.1, on the reverse strand, counting down.
GAGGCCACTCCCGGCGGCCCGGCGTTCCGCCAACGCACTCTTGCCCGAACGGGCGCCGCCGAGGATGAGTTCTTTCATGGGGAAGGTGTTGCCAGAAGAAGTCGTGGGAAGGTCGAATTGCCGGATGGTTTTGGGTTGGATCGTTTTTGTCAGGAGCCGGGGTTTAGCGTGGTTTCTGGCCCATTGGTTTTATCCGTTCGCGGCTGAGTGCCGTGCCTCCTTCAATCGGAGCCAAGCAGTTCGGTTGATGCAAACCCTTTTCGAAGTCGAGCACAAAATGCTTTTCCTAGCCACTCGCCCCTAGTTCCTCGCCCCTGTTTTTTCGCGGCGAGGGCGCCGCTCCTACAATGAAACAGGAACTAGTGGCGAGGAACTAGGGACTAGGAAAGACGTTGGGTTGTTGGCTTTGATGGCGATCATGGTGTTCGGGTTCCTCGAATACATGATGTTCTCGCGGCTGTGCGCCGCTCCTACATTCGGAGCGGGGCAATCCGATGCATGCAACCGTCACTTCGAAGTCGTGCACAAACGCTTTTCCTCGCCACTCGTCCCTCGTTCCTCGTCCCTGACTAGAACACCCATCCCGTCAACGTCATCAACGCCAGGGCCGCCAGCCACACCAGCAGGGTGCGCTTGATGAGGGCCATGAGCTGGATCACGCCTTCCAGATCGGGCTTGCCGGTTTCGGCATGGGGTTCGTGGGCGATGGCGCCGAGGCCGCTTTCCACCAGCAGCGATTCGCTGTCGGCGGCCCAGATGTCGCTGAAGGCCCGCCAGCGGCTGACCGTATCCACGAAACTCCCGGCCAGGGCGAAGCCCAGCACCAGCAGGCGTGCCGGCAGCCAGATGAGGATGCGATAGAGATCCTCGACGCTCCTGGCGAAACCGCTGTCGATGAGGCGCAGATGCCTTCTCAGGACAACGGTGGAGCGAAACAGTGCGGCGCCTACCGGACCGAGCAGCATGAACCAGAAGATCACGGCGAACAGGCGGTTGTTGGCCTCGATCACCAGGCCGGCCTTGACCTGTTCCAGCATCGTCTGTTCGTTGTCGCCCACGTCGTGCCCCAGCAGGGCCGTGGCCCGCAGGCAGGCGGCTTCCTCGTCGCCCCGTTCCATGGCATCGATGAACTCGTCCAGTTCCGCTTCCAGATCCTTCGGCCCGAGGCAATAGACCAGCACGGCAATGCCGAACAGGAAGCCGAAGAAGGCGGCGACGCCATCGAGCATGGCTTCCACGAGCCAGACCCCGAAGACCACCGAGCCGAGCACCAACAGCAGACCCAGGGGGCCATCGCGCCAGGTCTGTTCTTCCGCGCGGGCCAGAAAACCGTCCACGTAGCGCTCGAACCAGTCGAAACGGCGCCATTCCTGCACCGGACGATAGAAGGTCTCGATGGCCAGGGCAATGAGGATGCTGATGAGGTTCATGGAGGCAGAGTTTCCCCGCTCGGGGCGGGAATATCAAGCCAATTCGGCTCGGCCCAGGCGAGCCCAGTCGAAGGTCGGGCCGGGATCGGTCTTGCGCCCCGGGGCGATGTGACAATGCCCCACCACGTCGTCGGGCCCGATGGCCGGATAGGCGCGGCGCAGCAGGGGCAGGAGTTCGTCCAGCACTCGGTACTGGGCCTCGGTATAGGGCAGGGTATCGGTTCCCTCCAGTTCAATACCGATGGAGAAGTCGTTGCAGGCCTCGCGGCCGCCATGACAGGAAACCCCGGCATGCCAGGCGCGCCGATGAAAGGGCACATATTGCACCACCTCGCCATCGCGCCGGATCAGCAGATGAGCCGAGACGCGCAGCATGTGGATTTCGCGAAAATAGGGATGGGCCGCCGGATCCAGCGAGTTGGTGAACAGGCGATCGATGTCGTCGCCGCCGAACTCGCCCGGCGGCAGGCTGATGCCGTGGATGACCAGCAGACTGATCTCCGCCCCGTCCGGTCGAGCGTCCTGATTGGGCGAGGGCACCTGCCGCGCGCCAATCAGCAGACCCCGTTCACTGTCGATCCGCAGATTCACGGCGCCTCCCGGGGTCCGGCTGCCAGCGCGGCCGCGATGGCCGCTTGCAGCTTCGGCAGCCGCGCCTCGCTCTGCAGTTCGGCATGGTATTCGCCGTCGACATACAGGTGCAGCGAGGGCAAGTGAAAGATATCGAACTCGCGGGCCAGGGCCATGTTCTGCTCCACGTCCACCGCATACACGGCATGTTCGGGATGCTGACGGTGCCATTCGGCCAGCAGTTGGGCCCAGTGGCGACAGGCGGAACAGCCCGGCCGGGTGAACATCACCAGCGCCACGCCCGGCTGATCGGCCAGCCGGGCGTGGAAATCGAAATCGTCGAGGGTCGGCAGGGCATCCGGACTCACAGGCGACACAGCCCCTTGAGCACCATGTCGGTGAAGCTGATGATGCCAATCACCTGACGGTTCTCGATCACCGGCGCGCGGGAGAGGCCGAACTTCTCGAACAGCCGCGCGCAGTAGCGAATGTCCATTTCCGGATCCACCGAGATGACGGGCTTGGTCATCACCTCGTAGACGTTGACCCGCTCCGGCGCCCGATCGGTAGCCAGAACCTGCTTGGCGATGTCGGAGATGAGCACGATGCCGTATTCGTCGTGTTCGTGACGCTTGTTGACGATCAGGCTCTTGGTCTCCACGTGCTGCATCTTTTCCAGCGCTTCCTTGACCGTGCACATGCCATCCACCATGTCCACATGGGGTTTCATCACGTCGCGCACGCGGATCAGGGTGCGATCGTTCATATCTCTTCCTCCACCATCTCGGTCAGGGTCTGCATCTGGTGGGCCACGCCGATGGCGTCTTCCACGTCGATCTGGAAGGCGATGCCGGTGCCCGGTTTCTCGTCGAACTCGCCGGCGCGGGCGATGGTCTCGAGGATCTTGCGGCTCAGGTGTTCTTCCACCAGCAGGAGCAGCACGTCGCGCTGGGTCTCCAGGGTCAGGCCCAGAAAGGTACGGGTTTTCTGCAGGCCCTCGCCTCGGGCATTGGTGACCACGGTAATGCCGGTGGCACCGGCCTCGCGGGCGGCGTCCATCACCGCATCGGTCTTGTCGTCATCGACGAAGACGATGAGCAGTTTGAAGTGCATCGTCAATCCTCCGGGGGTTCATGAATCCGATCCTGTTGGCGTCGCGCCCGCCAGTGACTGATCTGAGCGTAGCCCATCACGCTCATCATGGGAAACAGGCTGGCAAAGGCGATGAGGCCGAAACCGTCGAGCAACGGGCTGCGGCCCGGCACGGTGGAAGCCAGGCCCAGACCCAGCGCCGCCACCAGCGGCACGGTCACGGTCGAGGTGGTGACCCCACCCGAGTCGTAGGCCAGGGCAATGATGTTCTTCGGCGCGAACAGGGTCTGCAGCAGCACCAGCACATAACCGGCGATGATGTAGTAATGAAGGGGCGTACCGGTCACGATGCGAAAGGCGCCGAGGGCAATCCCCACGCCCACGCCGATGGCCACGGCGATGCGCAGCCCCCAGATGCCGATGGCGCCACCGGACACCTCGCGCGCCTTGATGGCCACCGCCAGCAGGGACGGTTCGGCCACGGTGGTGGAAAAGCCGATGGCGGCGGCGAACAGGTATACATAGAGGTAGTCCTGCCAGTTCAGCAGGGCATCGGCCGCCGGCCGCATGGCGCCATACAGGAAACCGGGATCGGTCAACTGTTCGGCCATCAGCTTGCCGAGAGGAAACAGGGCAATCTCGAGACCGTCCAGGAACAGGGCCAGACCCAGCAGCACGTAGACAAAACCCAGCAGCACCCGGCGCAGATTGGCGATGGGCCGGCGGATCACGAACACCTGAAAGCCGAAGATGATGACCGCGATGGGCAATACGTCGATCAGGGTACCCGCCAGGGCATGCAGAAAGTTGAGATTCATCCGATCAGCATCCCGTAGCCCATGACGAAGATCATCGGCGTCAGCGAGGCGAAGGCGATGAGCCCGAAGCCGTCGGTCATGGGGTTGCGCCCCCGGATGCTCGAGGCCAGCCCCACGCCCAGGGCCGTGACCAGCGGCACGGTGATGGTGGAGGTGGTCACGCCGCCGGAATCGTAGGCGATGCCGATAATCTCCTCCGGCGCGAAGGCGGTCATCACCACCACGCCGAGATAGCCGCCGATGATCAGATACTGGATGGGCCAGCCCCGGATGATGCGCAACACGCCGATGACGATGGCGATGCCCACCGACAGCGCCACGGTCAGTCGCAGGCCGTCGGCATAGTCCTCGCGGGATTCGGGCGTGTCGTCGATGGCGCCGCCCAGGGCCGCCACCTCGGCCGCCTCGTCGGCCACGGCGATGAGCGCCGGTTCGGCCACCGTAGTGCCGAAACCCAGGGCGAAGGCGAAGGCCAGCAGCCAGACCAGGCTGCCCTTGCGGGCGAAGGCATAGGCCATGCCTTCGCCCAGCGGAAACAGGCCCATTTCCAGCCCCTGCACGAACAGGGTCAGGCCCACCACCACCAGCGCCGTTCCGTAGAGGAGCTCGCCCAGGTTGGGAATGGGTTGACGCAGGATCACCAGCTGGAAGAAGGCAATCACCAGCAGGATCGGCAACAGATCGCGCAGGCTGTCCAGCAGGGAACGAAACAGGGGCAGGAAATACTCTTTCACGATGCAACCGCGCAACCCATCCGACGGATACCATACCATTCCGGTGCCGACGCTGTTAACCGGCGGCGGGCGTGCTAACATCCGCGAAAAACGGAACCGCCTCCCATGCAAGCCCTGCTCGACTCCCTGACCCATTACAGCGGCGTGATCGCCGGCCAGGTCTGGGGCCTGCCGGCCATCGTGTTGCTGGTGGGCACCGGTATCTGGCTGACCTTCCGGCTCGGTTTCGTGCAATTCCGCGGCTTCCGCCATGCCTGGGCGCTGGTCACCGGCCGCTACGACCGCCGCACGGATCCGGGCGAGGTGACCCATTTCCAGGCGCTGAGCACGGCGCTGTCGGCCACCGTGGGCACCGGCAACATCGCCGGCGTGGCCACGGCCATCGCCTTCGGCGGGCCCGGAGCGGTGTTCTGGATGTGGGTGACCGCCCTGTTCGGCATGGCCACCAAGTTCACCTCCTGCACCCTGGCCCTGAAATACCGCGACATCCATCCGGACGGCACCGTCTCCGGCGGGCCCATGTATACCCTGGCCAACGGGCTCGGCATGCGCCGCACCGGCATGGCCTTTGCCGCCTTCGCCCTGATTGCCTCCTTTGGCATCGGCAACATGGTCCAGGCCAATTCGGTCGCCGACGGACTGACCTACATCTTTCCTGCCGCGAAGGCGTACGCCCTGTACATCGGTGTCACCCTGGCGATCCTGGTCGGGCTGGTGATCATCGGCGGCATCAAGCGCATCGCCCGGGTCACCTCGCGCATCGTGCCCTTCATGGCCGTCGCCTACTGTGCGGCGGCGCTGCTGATCCTGTTCCTGAACGCCGACCGCATCCCCGACGCCTTCGCCACCATCTTCAATCTGGCCCTCAATCCCTGGGCGGCCGGAGGCGCCGCCATCGGCGAGGCGATGCGCTACGGGGTGGCCCGGGGCGTGTTCTCCAACGAGGCCGGCCTCGGCTCAGCGCCCATGGCCCATGCCGCCGCCCGCACCAAGGAGCCGGTGCGCGAAGGTCTGGTCGCCATGCTCGGCCCCTTCATCGACACGCTGGTGATCTGTACCATGACCGCGCTGGTGATCGTGATCATGGGCGCCTGGGGCGAGCAGCGTCCCGCCACACTGAGCGGCGCGGCCCTCTCCGCCTTCGCCTTCGAACAGGCGCTGGGCCAGGCCGGCAGCTGGGTGGTCGGCTTCGGCCTGATGTTCTTCGCCTATTCCACCATCATCGCCTGGTCCTACTATGGTGATCGCAGCGCCGAGTTCCTGTTCGGGAGCCGGGCCGTGCTGCCCTATCGCATCGTGTACACGGTACTGGTGGTGGTGGGCGCGGCCGTGCCGCTGAAACTGGTCTGGAACTTCGCCGACATCGCCAACATGTTCATGGCCATTCCCAATCTCGTCAGCCTGTGGCTGCTGGCCGGGGTGGTGAAGAAGCTGCAGGCTGAGTATTTCGCCCGCCAGCCCGGTAACCACGCATGAAACGACCCGATCCGGAAACGATTCGACAACAGGTCAGTGCCGCGCTGGCCGAGGACATCGGCAGCGGCGACGTCAGTGCAGCGCTGATTCCGGCCGAACAACGGGCCAGCGCCGGCTTGTGGTGTCGTGAAACGGCGGTGATCTGCGGCTTGCCATGGGTGGAGGCGGCCTTCCGGCAACTGGCTGCGGACGTGGTGCTCGACTGGACGGTGGCCGACGGTGATCGCGTCACCCCGGACACCCGCCTGTGTACCATCCATGGACCGGCACGGGCCATGCTCACGGCCGAGCGCACGGCCCTCAACTTCCTGCAGACCCTCTCTGCCACGGCCACCGCCACCCGCGCCTATGTGGATGCCGTGGCCGGTACCGGCTGCCGCATCCTCGACACCCGCAAGACCCTGCCGGGGCTGCGGCTGGCCCAGAAATACGCGGTCACCTGCGGTGGCGGCCACAATCACCGCTTCGGCCTCTACGACATGGTGCTGGTGAAGGAGAACCACATCGCCGCCTGCGGCAGCATCACGACCGCAGTGGAGACGGCCCGGCGTCAGCGCCCCGGAATACCCATCGAGGTGGAAGTGGAGAACCTCGCGCAACTGCGCGAGGCCATCGCCGCCGGTGTGGATCGCATCCTGCTGGACAACATGGACTGCGCCCGGCTGCGCGAGGCGGTGGCCATCACGGCCGGGCGCATTCCGCTGGAGGCGTCGGGCGGCATCACCCTCGAGAACGTGCGGGCCGTGGCCGAGACGGGCGTGGACTTCATCTCGGTGGGCTCGCTGACCAAGGACATCCGGGCGGTGGATCTTTCCCTGCGTTTCGCGGATACGGCGACGTGATCGCCGGTGACCGGTATCAGCCGGCCTTGCGTTGCAGCGCCGGCGAGCGCAGCGCGTAGAGACAGAATTCCTTCTTCGAGAGCCGGAACTCGCCGAGCCGGGCCGGCGCCGTACCGCCGTCGTGCACGAGTTTCACGGGCAACCCCGGCTGCAGGCGATCGTCCGGTTCACAGAGGATCTGCCAGTCGCCGGCCAGATCGTGCAGAAGAATGGCCGGCAGCCGGAAATCTCCGCCCGTCCCGCCCGGCACATCCAGTATCGCCATCCCGGCGCTGGTAGCCAGCCGGGTGATGCCCACCTCGACCAAGCGATCCTGCGGCCGGTTCAGCCGGCAGACGAAACCCACGGCCGGCTCGCTGGCCTCCCCGGATGGCCGGAAGGCAACCAGTTGTCCCAGCGAAACCGACTGACCGAACTCCCCTTCCAGCGCGCTGATCAGGATCCCCCCAGCGCTGAAATTGACCAGCTGCCAGAGACTCTCGCGTTCCCGCCGCGCCTCGCCAATGGCCAGCCGCGACATGCGCGCCATGTGGTCGCGCAATGCGCGTGAACGCAGCTGCTGGCGAAGTTCGGGTGATGCCCGCTCCGTAAGCAGGGCCACCACTTCACCCAGTCCGAACCATACCGGAACACGGTTCTCGGCTACTACCGCATGGCGGCGGGTCCGCCGCTCCCGCTTGCGCAGGGCATCGAGCATCATCTGCAGCACGGGAATGCGCTCGTCCGGTTCCACCCGGCGCAGCGGTGTGCTGATCCGGCGTTCGTCGAAGGCATCGAGGAATTTCATCTGGGCAATGGCCTCGTAGTCCTGTACCAGCCGGTTGTGAAGTTCCGTGTAGTCGAGCAGCAGCGCCGGCTCGTCCAGCTTTTCCGGACGTTCGAAACGGGGTGGGCCGTCGTGGTTCAGCCAGGTGATGAGGGAGCCGGCGGGCAGCTCGCCACCCGGATCCGTTCGCAGGCGGATCCCGTTTTCCAGCGCATCCAGATACGCATCGGGAACGACGAACAGGGTGGTCGGCCAGCTGCTCACGTCGAGCACACCGAACAATTGCAGCGAGAGATACAGCCGCCGCAGGCTCATGCTCGGCTGACTGGCCTTGCCGCTGCGTCGGCGCAGCCCGACCGAGCCGGTCAGGGTCTCCGGTGTGTCGATGTCGTCGTGCAGCACCTGGGCGAAGAACACATGATTGATGTCCACCCAGGCGCTGCGCGGCAGTTTCTGGTACCGCAGGGCCCGCAGGCGCTGCTCCAGCAGCAGCATCTCCAGCGTCCGGACCGCATGGCGGTAGATCGCGTCACGCTGTTTGCGATAGCGCCGCTTCTCCCGACTCCAGGTCTCCCGGTAGAGATGCTTCCAGGCAATGCCGAGCTGCTCGACGACACCAATGGCCGCAGTCAGGCCCTCGCGCCGCTCGGCCCCTTCCGGCAGACTGCTGCTCTTGCCCTGATACTTGTCGTGGATACGCGCAATGACGGGATAGACCGTCTGCAGGATCTGGCGGGCCAGCCGTTCGCGCTGCTCGGGCCGCAGGCGTTGCAGGTTGTACCCAATCAGCAGATGCCGGGCATCGTCGAGCAGTCGCTGCGGCTGGTCGGCCAGACCCGACAGGCGCGCCTCGAGTTGCGCCGGCTCCTGCAGGCGCCGATCGGGTGACTTGTATGCCCGGGGCAGATTGGTGAACACAGCCAGATCCGCACGTCGCAGACGCGCGCGGGGGATCAGGGCTGAATCGTTCTTCGAGAACAGTTTCATGGCGAACCGGGCTTGAGACTCAGTCCGAGAATAGCACCCTGCCCGGCGGGCGGGTAGGCAGGTGGAAGGATGGTGCCGACGAGAGGAATCGAACCTCCGACCTACTGATTACGAATCAGTTGCTCTACCAACTGAGCTACGTCGGCAACGCGAGGGGGATGCCGGGAGTATACCGGAAGATCGACGCGCCGGCGGAACTGCGGGCGGCTCAGTGCCGGGCGTCGCGGGAGCGGATGCGGAAGATGACGTCGATGCCGGCCGATTCGGTGCCGGGCGGCAGCTCGGGCATGTTGTTCAGGATCAGATCGTCAGCGGGTATGTCGGTCAGCTC
>JALVBM010000163.1 GCA_027010665.1 Chromatiales bacterium | reverse complement strand
TTTTCCGGCTTCAAGCCTAGCAGAAGCGCCGGGCGCTGGCGTCAGGCATTTTTCTGCCACCAGGCGGGCAGATCCGCGAGCGAGTCGAGCACGGCATCGGGCCGGATGTCGCCTTCCAGATCCGACGGCCGGAACTTGCCGGTGCGCACCAGCGCGGCGCGCAGTCCCGCGGCCTGGGCGGCGCCGACGTCGCCGCGGATGTCGTCCCCGATCATGAGCACCTGCGCGGCCGGCAGGCCGAGCTGGTCGAGTGCCGCCTGGAAGAAGGGCCGCGCCGGCTTGCCCAGCACCACCGCCTCGCGGCCGCTGGCGTATTCCAGCGCCCGCACGAAGGGACCCACGTCGAGGCGCAGGCCGTCGGGGGCCTTCCAGTAGCGGGTCAGGCCCAGGGCCACCAGCGGTGGCGGCGGCTCGGCCATCAGCAGACGGAAGGCGGTGTTCAGGGTGGGATAGTCCCAGCCTTCGCCGAGATCGCCCAGGACCACGGCCCCGGCCCCGCCCGCAGCCGGATCGGCGAGCTGCGGCAGGCCGGAAAACTCGGCCCGGGTCGCCTCGGGCACGAACAGGGCCACGGGGCCCTCGACGTGTTCGGCCAGCCACGCGCGGGCGACCACCGGCGGCGTGAGAATCTCCGCTTCCGTCGCTTCGATGCCGAAGCGGGCCAGTTTTTCCACCAGGGCGGCGCGGGGGCGTGACGTGGTATTGGTGAGAAACCGCAGCGGAATGCCCGCCTGCCGGCACCAGGCCACGGCCTCGGCTGCTCCTGGCACCGGCTTGTCGCCCACGTAGAGCACGCCGTCCATGTCGAGAAGGATGCCGCGCAAGGGTTCGCTCATGATTTTTCGCTCCAGACCGGGAATCCGCGCCAATCGACAGGGTCCAACCGGATGCTTTGGATTATCATATATATAGAATCCACCTGGTCAGGAGCAAAGCCATGAGCGACACGGAACAACCCCCAACGCTGTTCGACGAGGTGGCCGATGCCGCCGTGGATCTGGGCAACCGTCTGATGGCCGAGCACCCGGAAGCCGATCCCTGG
>JALVBM010000162.1 GCA_027010665.1 Chromatiales bacterium | reverse complement strand
ATGTATTTGATGGGATTGACCGCCCGGCCGTTGTAGAGCACCTCGAAATGCACGTGCGGCCCCGTGGAACGACCGGTGCTGCCCATTTTGGCAATCACCTGGCCTTTCTTCACGGTCTGACCGACTTCGACCAGGATCTCCCTGGTGTGGCCATAACGGGTGGCGTAACCCTTGCCGTGGTTGATCTCCACCAGATTCCCGTAACCGGAACGCTTGCCGGCATAGGTCACGACCCCGGCAGCCACGGCCACCACATCGGAACCCAGCTTGCCGGCGAAGTCGATACCGGCATGATGGGCGCGGCGGCCGGTGAAGGGATCGGTGCGCATGCCGAAATAGGACGAGAGCCAGCCGCGGGTGATGGGCCGGCCGGCCGGCACCACTTCCTCGTCCAGCTTGCGGTTCATCATCATGTCCTCGAGCACGGCCAGCTGCTGGCTGCGATCCTCGAGCTGGCTGGACAGATCCTCCAGGGCCTTGAGGAAATCGGGAACCGACATGGGCTTCGCCTGCTTGTCCTTGGCGTCTTCCGGACCGCCCTGGGCCGGCGGGCGATCGAAGTCGAACTCGCCCTTGTCGAGCTTGGCCATGGTGGTCAGCCGCTGACCGAGGGCATCGAGCCGCATCACGTGGGCCTGCAGCTTGCCCAGCCGCAGGGCCAGGGCGTCCATGTTCTCCTCGGCGGTTCGCGTGGCCTCCTCGATGCGCAGGCGCTGGGCTTCCAGCTCCATCTGCATGGCGAGGCCGAGATTGTCCGGTGAGGTGCTGGACTGGTGAACGCCGAGATAGTAACCGGCGGTGATGAAGGCGGTAGGGAGAACGAGCAGGAGTCCGGTGGCAAGGAGAATCAGCTTGTTGCGACTGAGGGATACCAGTCGCGAACACCCCTTTGTTCTTTTTAGTATGACGATATTCATGGTGCAGCACAGCCCCTGTAAACGAGTCGTCTCGAGTGCTATATCGGCACTTCGCCGCAACTCATTAATCTTAGTATAATTTTAGTATGAATATTTCCGGCCCATTGTACAAGTTTCTGCAGGGAA
>JALVBM010000161.1 GCA_027010665.1 Chromatiales bacterium | reverse complement strand
GACCCGACCGATCAGACAAGGTACTCGTTTTCGTCGCACCTTGTTCGTGAGGGGGTCACCGTCTGGCATGTGGATGTGGATGCCGAAGGCCGCGTGTACAGAGTGGATCGGTTCGACGAGTCGCCGGCGGATTCCGACACAACTGATTATTCGTTCCATACCGTGGCATTTGACAGATCACTGGTTCCGCTGGGTAGCGATAGTGTCGATCTGAACACGTATCAGACGTGGGGTGCGTTTGGTGGAACGATAACGCCCACCCTGATGCCGGGTTTGCGCCATTTGCTGTATTGGCCAGAACTGGCCGACACGGACGGCGATGGCAGGAAGGGTGTGGTGGATGTGACTTCCTCGGGAGTCTGGATCCGGCCGCTTGCCACGGACCCACGCGGCGTTACCTATCTGGCTGTGGGGCCGAACGCCGCACCGGATGCGTGTAACGTCCCGGACGATGAACTGATACTGACCAGAGACGTGCTCACGGACAGTGGTGTTCGGGTAATCAAGTGGGAGCACCCGTTTGAGGGGTACTGGGTTCTCCTGGAAATTGAGCCGGGACACGAATATATCGATCCGCAAACGTATCCCACAATCCAGTTTCGCTGGTACGCCTACCGCAACAGCAACAATTACCAGTTCGATCCAAATTCTATCCAGCTGTCAACCCGTCATCGAACGGAACGGCTGTTGACACCCGGTGGAGTCTCCGATGGCTGGGTCCATGAGTTTATATTTCTGACGCCGGTGGATTATGTTGGTTCGATAACGGGCGCGCCATCCCAGCCGCAGCCACAAGTGGTTCAGGATGTGGCGCTGGATGCGGTATTTGGTACGAAATTCAATTACGAGGTGTCTGTGAACCGGCATCCGGGAGCCCTGCATACCCATCGCATGACCCGTATCAATGTCGGATTGCGCAATCCGACCAGGGACGCACTCGAATCGGCGTATCGCAGGGATTTCGAACGGGCAATGAATGAAATTCCCCTGCCGCCGCTCGAGGATGAAGAGCCGCCGCCGTTGCCGGAGCTGCTGAGTCCTGA
>JALVBM010000160.1 GCA_027010665.1 Chromatiales bacterium | reverse complement strand
CGCCGGTTCGGCAACACGGCCACGGTGGCCGGATAGCGGAACTCGCCGCGATCGGCCCCGTTGCGGCCCCACTTGCGCAGCAGGCGCCCGTCGGGCCGGTAGACCAGCAGCCGGTGCTTGCGGTTGGCCGTGACATAGAGTTCCCGCCCGTCCCGGCTGGCGGCCACGTCGATGGGGCGCTCGGGCACGGCGAACTGACGGACGAAATCCCCCTCGGGCGAATAGATCTGGATGCGCCGGTTGCCCCGATCCGCCACCAGAAGGCGGCCGGCCGGATCGACGCCGATCCCCACCGGCGCGTCGAGTTCGCCCCTGCCCGTGCCAGCGCGGCCGAAGCGCAGGCGCTCGTCGCCGTCGGCATCGAAGACCACGATGCGGTGATGGCCGCCATCGACCACGGCGATGCGCCCGTCGTGCACGGCCACATCGGTGGGCAGGCGCAGGCCATCGAGCACCTGCAGACGCTGCATGGGCAACTCGACGGCCGGGACCGCACTCAGCCACAGCAGCAGGACCACGCCAGCCACCCCGGGAAAGCGGCGGGCGAGGGACTGGAACGGAAACTTGCGCACGCTTGCGTTCACCTCCGGTAGCCCGCCGGCGGCGCGATCAGTCGCCGTCGCGGGTCTGGAACAACTTCGGGAAATAGAACTTCTTGTACTTCTTGACGATGCCGGTGATGTTGAGGTTGGTCAGATCGCCGATGCGCGTCTCGGAGAAGCCGAGCTGCCGGAACGGCAGGAAACTCTGATCCTCCGGAGCATGGCACCGATCACAGAAGCGGCCCTTGCGCCGCACCAGCCGGTGCATGCGCTTCTTCATCGCCTCGCGATCGGCATCGGTGAGTCGGTCCTTCACGGCCAGAAACTCCTGCACTTCCGGCTTGTCCTCGGTGGCCTCCATCAGTGTCTCCTCGCCGTCCATCCGGGCGTAGACCACGATCTTCGAATACACGTCGTCCGTGGGCGCGAGATAACCGGTCTTCGGATCCAGATCCGTGCCGAAGGGCCGGCCCGTGACGGGGATCCCCGAATAGTTGAGCCAGG
>JALVBM010000159.1 GCA_027010665.1 Chromatiales bacterium | reverse complement strand
GGCCGAGGAAGGTCAGACGGGTCATGCCGATGGGACCGTTACGCTGCTTGCCGATGATGACCTCGGCGGTGCCCTTGTCGGGGCTGTCCTCGTTGTAGACCTCGTCGCGATAGATGAAGATGATGAGGTCGGCATCCTGCTCGATGGCGCCCGACTCGCGCAGGTCCGACATGATGGGCCGCTTGTTGGGGCGCTGTTCGAGACTGCGGTTGAGCTGGGACAGGGCGATGACCGGCACGTTCAGCTCCTTGGCCAGGCCCTTGAGGGCGCGGGAGATTTCGGAGATCTCGGTGGCGCGGTTCTCGCTGCTGCCGGAAGAGCCCTGCATGAGCTGCAGGTAGTCGATGACGATCAGACCCAGCCCGTGCTCGCGGGCGATGCGCCGGGCGCGGGCGCGCACTTCCATGGGCGTGAGGCCCGGCGTGTCGTCGATGAAGATGGGCGCCTCGTTGAGGATCCCCACCGCCGAGGTCAGGCGCGGCCAGTCGGCCTCGTCCAGCTTGCCGGTGCGGATCTTGTGCTGATCGATGCGCCCCAGGGAGGACATCATGCGCATCACCAGTTGCTCGCCGGGCATTTCCATGGAGAACACGGCCACCGGGGTCTTGTTCTTGATGGCGGCGTTCTCCACCAGGTTCATGGCGAAGGAGGTCTTGCCCATGGAGGGCCGCCCGGCAATGATGATGAGATCGGAATTCTGCAACCCCGAGGTCATGTTGTCGAAGTCGGTGAAGCCGGTGGGAATGCCGGTGTAGGCCGACTGGTTCTGGTACAGGGTGTCGATGCGGTCCACTGCCTTGACCAGCAGATCCTTGACCGTCTGGTAGCCGGAGCGGCCGCGGCTGCCCTGCTCGGCGATGTCGAAGACCTTCTTCTCCGCTTCGTCCAGGATTTCGGCGCTGGTGCGCCCGGCCGGATTGTAGGCGGCGTTGGCGATGTCGGTGGAGACCTGGATGAGCTGGCGCAGGACCGCCCGTTCGCGCACGATGCCGGCGTAGGCCTTGATGTTGGCGGCGGTGGGAGTGTTGCTGGCCAGGGTGCCCAGGTAGGCCAGGCCGCCGGCGTTGTCCAGCTCGTTGTGGCTGGCCAGCCACTCGGAGATGGTCACCGCGTCGAAGGGCTGGGCCTCCTCGGCGAGCATGGCGATGGCGCGGAAGATGAGACGGTGATCCTTGCGGTAGAAATCGCTTTCCGACACCAGATCGGCCACCTGGTCCCAGGTGTTGTTGTCGATCATCAGGCCGCCGAGGACCGCCTGTTCCGCCTCGATGGAATGGGGCGGCATCTTCAGCGCGGCGGTGGCGCTGTCACGGACCGGAGTCGGCTGGGCCAGGTCTTGCAA
>JALVBM010000158.1 GCA_027010665.1 Chromatiales bacterium | reverse complement strand
ACCTCGACCTTGTCGCCCAGATCGCCCAGGTTGGCCACCTTCTCCAGCAGAATGACTTCCATCGTATGACTCCTGAATAGTCGGTAATTTCGCTCGTTTCCGTGCCGGCGTTTCAATCGACGCCCGCCGGCAGGCGCGCCCGGAAGTCCAGGCCATTGTCCAGCCAGCCCAGGACCGCCACGAACACCAGCGACCAGGGCATGAACAGCACCAGCAGCACATAGAACCCGATCAGCCAGCCCCGGTCCTGCGGGCGGCGCCCCAGGATCACGTGGGCCAGCGCCAGCCCCTGCAGCAGAAAGGGCACGGCCAGCACCGGTACCAGGTTCACCAGCGGCAGGGCCAGCGTTTCGGGCAGAAACGCCGCGCCGAGGACCACCGCCAGCATCAGCAGGCTGACGATACGGCCCAGCCGCAGGCGGCGGAATTCCTCGCCGAAGGCCCCGGGCCGGGTCACCACCGACTGCCACCAGCGGCCGATGACGAGCCCCAGCGACAGCCCGAAGGTGCCCGAGGCGGCCATCGCCCCGGTCATGATGCGGGCGGTCTCGTTCAGCCGGGCCTCGAAGTCGGCCGGCATGTCGACCAGGATGCCCGCCTGCTCGAGCGCCGGCAGCAGCGCCTCGTGAATGTAGTTCTGCCACGAGCGCACCGGATCGTCCAGCACGACCCAGGCACCCATCACGATCAGCGCCCCGATCAGGCTGCAGATCATCAGCCCCAGCGCCAGCGAGCGGCTGGCCCCCGTGGCCGCGGCCGCCACCCAGACGGGCAGCCACAGGCCGATCAGCAGGGCCGGCGCCAGGCCCGGCGCGCCGAAGAGCATGCCCAGCACGCCCACCAGCGCCGTGGCCCCGGCGACCACGATGCCTCCCTCCCGGGCACCCTGCTGCAGGGTCACCAGGGCAACGCCACCGGCGCTGAACCAGGTCAGCGGCCAGCCCAGCAGCGGCACGGCCAGCGCCAGGACCGCCAGTGCCGCCACCGTGAGGATGGCCGGCATCCGGCCACGCAGGATGTGGGAGGCCAGCCCCCGCATGGCCGAGGCTTGCGACTTACTTGTGCGAGTCGGTGTACGGCAGCAGGGCCAGGTAGCGGGCGCGCTTGACGGCAGTGGCCAGCTGGCGCTGATACTTGGCCTTGGTGCCGGTGATCCGGCTCGGGACGATCTTGCCGCTCTCGGAGATGTTGGCCTTGAGCAGGTTCAGATCCTTGTAATCGATCTCTTCAATGCCTTCGGCAGTGAAGCGGCAGTACTTTCTGCGACGAAAATAACGGGACATGTCGGGTTTCCTTCATGCAGGCGCCGCTTCGGCGGCGCGTTCAAACGGTACCGGTGATTCAGGCTTCCGCGGCGGCCGGGGCGGCCTCGGCTTCCTTCTTCTCGCCCTCTTCCTTCTTGGCCAGCGGCGAGGGCTCGGTGATGGCCTTGTCGCGCTTGATGACCAGATTGCGGATCACGGCGTCGTTGAAGCGGAAGGCGGCGGTCAGCTCTTCCAGGGTCTCCTTGTCGCACTCGATGTTCATGAGCACGTAGTGGGCCTTGTGGACCTTCTGGATGGTGTAGGCGAGCTGGCGACGACCCCAGTCCTCGAGACGGTGGATCTTGCCGCCCTTGCCTTCGATGGTCTTGCGGTAGCGTTCGAGCATGGCGGGAACCTGCTCGCTCTGGTCAGGATGGACCAGAAACACGATTTCGTAGTGTCTCATGATGCTCCCTTCGGCTATCAAGCCTCCCGTCGTGGCGGTGAGGCAGAGAGTGTGTCGGATTGTGACTTCCGGGCCTACTGGGGCCGCGAAAGACCGGCGATTGTACGGGAACCCGGGGATCGGCGCAATCCCTCGTCCTTATTCGGGGTGGGTGGAAGGAACACGGAGGGCACGGAGACACGGAGGGCACGGAGATTTTTGATTTTGTTATCGGTGAGAGATTTGCTGTTTGAGGAAAACAATAATTTTTCTCCGTGAACTCCGTGTCTCCGTGCCCTCCGTGTCATTTCCAGCGCCCCCCATCGAGGCCCCGTTGCCGTAACGCTTCGTACAGGCAGATGCCGGTCGCGACCGAGACGTTGAGACTCTGGACGGTGCCGCGCATGGGCAGGGAAATCAGGATGTCGCAGGCTTCGCGGGTGAGGCGGCGCAGGCCGCGGCCTTCGGCGCCGAGGATCAGGGCCAGGGGGCCGGTGAGATCGGCGGCGAAGAGATCGGTGTCGGCGTCCACGTCGGTGCCCACCAGCCAGATCCCGGCTTCCTGCAGGCGGCGCAGGGTGCGGGCCAGGTTGGTGACCTGGAAGAAGGGCACCGTCTCGGCGGCGCCGGAGGCCACCTTGCGCACCGTGCCGGTGAGGCCGCAGGCGCGGTCCTTCGGCGCGATCACGGCGTGCACGCCCGCGGCGTCGGCAGTGCGCAGGCAGGCGCCGAGGTTGTGGGGATCCTGCACGCCGTCGAGGACCAGCAGGAAGGCCGGCTCGGCGAGGGATTCGAGCAGGGGCAGCAGTTGCGCCTCGTCGCGCGGCGGCAGGGCCTGGACCTCGGCCACCACGCCCTGATGCCGGCGCCCCGGTGCCCGGCGTTCGAGCGCTTCGCGGGGCACCCGCCGGACCTTCACCCCGGCGGCTCGGGCGGTTTCCTCCAGCTCGCGGATGCGCCGGTCGTGCCGGCCCTGTTCGATCCACAGGCCGGTGATGCGCTCCGGCTCGTGTTCCAGCGCCGCCTGCACCGCATGCAGGCCATGCAGGATCTCGGTCTCGGCCATGGCCGGGCTCAGCGCGCCTTGCTCTGGCTGCGCTTGGTCTTCTTGCGGTTGTGGGTCTTGCGGGTGGTCTTCTTCGCCGCCTTCTTCCTGGCGCTCTTCTTTTTGCTCGCGCCCTTCTTGCCGCGGCTGGCCTTCTTCTTCGCCGCCTTCTTCTTGCCACCGGTGCTCTCGGGAGCGGCCGACATGGTCGTGGGCTGGCTC
Organism: Chromatiales bacterium; assembly: GCA_027010665.1. Classification (GTDB taxonomy): domain Bacteria; phylum Pseudomonadota; class Gammaproteobacteria; order UBA6429; family Thiohalophilaceae; genus JALSSV01. Next base: position 11,539 of record JALVBM010000158.1, on the reverse strand, counting down.
TGGGCCGGTCCCACGTAGGCGAAGTCGATCTTGCGCTCGTCCAGATCCACCCGGGCCACCTTCACCCGCAGGCGATCACCGAGCCGGTAGACCTGATGGTTGTGCTCGCCCACAAGCTGATGCTTGACCGGATCGAAGTGATAGTAGTCGTTCTCCAGGCTGGTGATGTGGATCAGGCCCTCGACGTAGATGTCGTCCAGCTCCACGAACAGGCCGAAGCCGGTGACGCTGGTGATGGTGCCGTCGAACTCGCCTCCCACCTCGTCGAGCATGTATTCGCACTTGAGCCAGTCCACCACGTCGCGGGTGGCCTCGTCGGCGCGGCGTTCGGTCTGGGAACAGTGCTCGCCAAGATTCACCATCTTCTCGTGATCGTAGCGGAACAGCTCCGGCGGCTGGCCGGAGAGCACGTGGCGGATGGCCCGGTGCACCAGCAGATCCGGATAGCGGCGGATGGGCGAGGTGAAGTGGGCATAGGCGTCGTAGGCCAGGCCGAAGTGACCCACGTTGTCGGGGCTGTAGACCGCCTGCTTGAGGCTGCGCAGCAGGACCGTCTGGATCAGGTGGGCATCGGGCCGGCCCTGGACTTCCTTGAGCAGTTTCGCGTAGTCCTTGGCCTGGGGACTGTCGCCGCCTTCGAGCCTGAGGCCGAACTCGGCCAGGAAGGACCGCAGATCCTCCAGCTTCTCCGCCGCCGGCCCCTCGTGCACCCGGTACAGGGCCGGGATCTTCGCCTTGAGCAGGAAACGGGCGGTGGCCACGTTGGCGGTGATCATGAACTCCTCGATCATCTTGTGGGCGTCGTTGCGGATCACCGGCACGATGCGATCGATCTTGCGCTCCTCGCCGAAGACGATGCGGGTCTCCACGGTCTCGAAGTCGATGGCGCCGCGCTGCTCGCGGCGCTTGCGCAGCACCTTGTACAGGGCGTGCAAATCCTCCAGATGCGGCAGCACTTCCCGGTAGGTCTCGCGCAGTTCCTCGTCGCCCTCCACCAGCATGGCCGCCACCTTGGTGTAGGTGAGGCGGGCGTGGGAGAACATCACCGCCGGATAGAAACGGAAGTCCTTGAGCACGCCCCGTGGGCTGAGCTGCATGTCGCAGACCATGCACAGGCGATCCACTTGGGGATTGAGCGAACACAGGCCGTTGGACAGCACCTCGGGCAGCATGGGAATGACCCGTTCCGGGAAATAGACCGAGTTGCCCCGCTCCAGGGCATCGGCGTCGAGGGGCGAGTCGGGTTCCACGTAATGGGAGACGTCGGCGATGGCCACCAGCAGGCGCCAGCCGGCGTCGTTGCGCTCGCAGTACACGGCGTCGTCGAAGTCGCGGGCGTCCTCGCCGTCGATGGTCACCAGCGGCAGATGGCGGATGTCCTCGCGGCCGCGCTTGTCGGCTTCCTCCACCTCCTCGCGCAGGTGGGCGATGGCCTGCTCCGTCTCGGGCGACCAGACCATGGGCAGGCCGTGGGAGCGGATGGCCACGTCGATTTCCATGCCGGGCGCCATGTGATCGCCCAGCACCTCCACGACCTTGCCGATGGGCTGGCGGTAGCGGGTCGGCTGCTCGAGGATTTCCACCACCACGATCTGGCCGTTCTCGGCCACGCCCCGGTGCTCGGGCGGGATCAGGATGTCCTGGTGGATGCGCTTGTTGTCGGGCACCACGAAGGCCATGTTGCTCTCCACGAACAGGCGGCCCACCAGGGTGTGGTTGGCCCGTTCCAGCACCTCGATGAGGGTGCCCTCGCGGCGGCCGCGGCGATCCACGCCGGTGATGCTCACCAGCGCCCGGTCGCCGTGCAGCAGGCTGCGCATCTCGCGGGCGGAGAGGAACACGTCGTCGCCGGTCTCGTCGGGAACCAGGAAACCGAAACCGTCGGGATGGCCGATGACCCGGCCGCGGACCAGGTTCATGTGGCTGACCAGGCCGTACTCGTTGCGGCGGTTGAACACCAGCTGGCCGTCGCGCTCCATGGCGCGCAGACGCCGGCGCAGGGCCTCGAGCTGCTCCTCGCTCTCGAGCGCCAACGCCTCGGCGATGGCCTCCCGGGTCATGGGATGGCCCTCTTTCTCGAGGAGCTGGATGATGAATTCGCGGCTGGGGATGGGGTTTTCGTATTTCTGGGCTTCGCGCGCCGCGTAAGGGTCGGCGGCGGATTTCGTCTTTTTGTTCATGGGCGGGATGGAATGGGTTTTCCTGTACCTTTTATATATAGATTCGGGCCCGTAGTGTAACGTAGCCGGGCCGCTTGCGGGGGATTTTTCCGGCCTGCCGGCGGGCGATTTGACAACCTCGCCGGCTCCCGGTAGAGTGCGCGCCCTATGCCGAGGTGGCGGAATTGGTAGACGCGCTAGCTTCAGGTGCTAGTGGGGGAAACCCCGTGGAGGTTCAAGTCCTCTCCTCGGCACCATTTCCCGAACATCCCAGACATTCGCAAAAGGCGCCGGTTTTCCCGGCGCCTTTTCTTTTTCTCCCCGCACAATCGACGACTCGCCGTTCAGGCTTTCTGAGGCGATTGTGCCGAATGCGGCTCGTCGCGCACGATGTCCAGCAGGGTGCGGTCGCCCGTGGCGGTGTCGATGGCCGCCTCGATCTCGCCGGTCAGGGCGTCCACCGTTTCGTCCTGCGGCAGGACGTCGAGCGTGATCGAGCGCTGTTCGCCGATCCGGCGAATGGCCGACAGCACTTCCCGCAAGGTCAGGCTTTCCAGGGCGCTGGCCGGCAGCAGGCATGGCGGCTCGTCGGCGGTGGTCGCCAGCAGACGGGTTTCGACCAGGCCATCGACGATGCGTTGCACGATATCGGCACCCACATTCAGGGTCTCGGCCAGGGTGGCGACCGTCCAGCACGGCTCCCGGGCGTGGAAACGACGCGCCACGCAGATCATCACGCACAGGCCCAGTTTCTCCCGCACCCGGTTGCTCAGGCGCACGATCCGCGGGCGCAGGTTGCGATATTCCGGATGCTGCACATAGAACGTGATGGTGCAGCCCACCAGCACGATCAGCCAGTTCAGATACAGCCAGATGAGAAACACGATGAGCGTGGCAAAGACCGAGTAGATGGCCGTGTACTTGGCGGAATTGACCACGAAGGCCGCGAACACCCAGCCGGTGAACTGCCAGAGAATGCTGGCAACCAGTCCGCCGATGATGGCAGCGCGAACCTGGACCCGGGTGTTGGGAAACAGCACATAGACGAAGGCAAAGACGGTCGTCATCAGACCATAGGGCAGCAGGTGCGCGATGACCTCCATCAAACTCCCGAGCACGGGGTGCTGGATCAGGGTCTGCACGAAAGAGGTCCGGGCCAGCGAAGCGGTGATGCCGATGGCCGTGAACACCAGCACCGGCCCGATCAGGATGACGCTCAGATAGTCACTGACGCGCTGGGAAAGCGGCCGGGTCCGGGGCACGCGCCAGGTATAGTTGAAGGCGCGCTCCACCTTCTGCAACAGGGAAATGACCGTGTAGAACAGCAGTCCCAGGCCCACGGCGCCGAGCACGCCCACCTGGACGTTGTCCACGAAGGCGATGATCTGGTTGGTGATTTCCACCCCCTTCTCGCCCAGCGGCTCCATCAGTTTCAGGAGCATGGGTTGGACCTGGTTGTGCACGCCGAAGCCCTTGAGCACGGAGAAGCTCACGGCCAGCAGGGGCACCATGGACAGCAGCGTGGTGTAGACCAGCCCCATGGCGCGCAGGGTGAGCTGGCCTTCGGCCAGATCGCGGACGATAAGCTGGACGATGCGCAAGGCGGTGACGAGAAGCCGTTTCCCCCGGGATCCGCTCTCCAGCGGCCTCTCCCAGACGAGCTGATGCCAGAGCTGGCCGATGGCGCCGATGTCCAGTTTCATGCCGTGTTTTCCTGTGCTCGCAATGACCGGCGCCCGGAATGGCCGCCTGCGGGACGGAGCCGGTGCGCCGGAAGAGAAGCGCTATAATAGCGGTCTTTTCCGCCAGACGCCCTTTTCCCCATGTCCGACCCCGATGCCACGAAGCGCCGCCAGGCCCTGCACGATGAACTGAACCGGCAGACGGCCCAGATCCGCTGGCAGGAACTGCAACCGCACTACGCCCGGGGCAGCGTGGTGGTGGCCGAACCCGGACTGGATCTGCTCACGGCGGCCGTGGCCCTGGCCGAGGACGATCGGGCGCAGGTTGCCGCCTGGCTGGACAGCCAGCTCCTGCACCGGGCCAGCGAGGACGAGGCCCGGAACTGGTCCAGGGAAAATCCCCTGTTCTGGGCCGTGGTCGTGGCACCTTGGGTGGTGATTCAGGCTGTTGTGACAGATTGATCGGCGGCACAGTGCCGTCAAAACCGGAAAGTCCGCCATGCTAGAATGGCCCCGGGCATTTTGACACGCAGCCGCTGCCATCATGAAACTCGCCTCGATCCACATCTATCCACTCAAGTCGGGCCGCCCGATCGATCTCGCCGCCAGCGAGGTCATGCCGCGCGGCCTGCCGGGGGATCGCCGCTGGATGCTGGTGGACGAGACGGGCCGTTTCATCACCGCCCGCCAGGTTCCGCGCCTGGCCATGGTCGAAGCGCTGCTCGAAGGCGACGTGCTGCGACTGCGGGCGCCCCGCATGACGGAACTGGCCATTCCCGTGCAACCCGCCTCACCGAATCATCTGATGGTGACGGTGTGGAAGGATCAGGTGAAGGCCGTGGCGCCCAGTGAAGCCGCCGATGCATGGTTCAGCGAATGGCTGGGCAAACCGGTCCGGCTGGTGCAGATGACCGACGACATCCACCGCCACGTGGATCCCGACTACGGTCGGCCCGGTGACGAGGTCAGTTTCGCCGACGGCTTTCCCCTGTTGCTCATCACCACCGCGTCGCTCGCGGATCTCAACCGCCGGCTGGCGCAGCCGGTGCCGATGCGGCGTTTTCGTCCCAACCTGGTCATCGAAGGGGCCGAACCCTATGCCGAGGACACCTGGACCCGGCTGCGCATCGGCGAAGTGGAATTCGAGGGCGTGAAGAACTGCTCCCGCTGCGTTTTCACCACCATCGATCCGGAGACCGGCACCAAGTCGGCCGATGGCGAACCCCTGAAGACCCTGGGCACCTATCGGCTGGGCGAAGGCGGTATCTATTTCGGGCAGAACCTGATTCCCCGCAGCGGCGGCACCCTCCGCGTCGGCGATCCGGTGGAGATTCTCGAACGCAACCCGGCACTCGCGCGGATCGGCTAGATAGAAGTTCCGAATACCAGACCTTCCAGTTTGTATACAAGTCTCCACACCCGCCATCGGGTCGGGTCACGGACAGGCCGATCGCATCTGGCTTTCGGTCGCGGCCAGGCCACGCTTGAGCTGGAACTGGCGAAACTGTGCATCGTGGACGATCCGGCCGAGGTTCTCGATGTCCGTGGCGGAAGCCTGCAGTGCGGAAACCCATGTCGTCGGGTTGGCCTGCAGGCGTGCATAGCTGTCGGCATGACGCCGGAGATAACCGGCCACGTTCTGCAGGCGCTTCCCCGTCAGGGGATGCGTCTGCTTCTTTTGCAGATAGCGCTCGAACTCGGCCGTGCTGGAGAAGGCCGCCGGCACCGGATCGATACGGCTGGCCAGGGTGAAAAAGAAGGCCATGCTCAGCGGCGGAACACCGATGCGCCGCATGATCTCGAGCGCGAAGGTATCCGACTGGCTCTCCTGCGCCTGGGCCTGTGCCGCGGTGATGTGTTCGTATCCCTGATGCTGATACAACAGATGCGCATATTCGTGCCCGACCAGGAAATAGATGGTTGACTTGAGGATCTTCTGTGAAACGTCGTCCACGTAGGGATCGTCCAGCGCGTCGGCCGGGATCCCGAGAGCCTGGCGCGGGGGGATTGCCGGAAACCGCTTGTCGTAGAACAGACGGGTCAGGTAGTTGAACAACTGTTCCCGATCGCACTGGTGGCGTTCCAGATGCGCGTAGGTGATGGCCAGATCGTCCAGAAACCTGATGGACAATACCGGCACCACGATCTTCTGCCGGGCCGGCAGGGCAAAGAACTCCCAGGGACTGCGTTGCGGGCCAATCAGCGGCGTCTCCAGGTGCACGTTCGGTAACGATACCCGCTCCTGAAAGGTCAGGCGATCGAGAAAGTCCTCGCGAAAGAGGCCCTGGATGTTGGGGCCATAGACGGCCGCGGCCCTGCTCAGGGTCTGCCTGTCGTACAGTTCGCCCAGATCACGGGCCCAGAGCCCGCCGGCCGAGCACAAGGCGACCAGCAACAGACCGATGCGTGCCTTCATGACGCTTCTCCCTTCCGATTGCGTTGCCTGCATTCAGCAGCCATTCCGGGCCAGGTACCACGCCCGGAGTTCATCCGTGATCTCGCCCTGGCCCGTCTTGCTCCAGGCCACGAACGCGGCATAATCGCCCCATTCCCCGGTCTTCCAGACCCGTTGCAGCAGCGCCACCTTGGCATCCCGAACCGCCAGTTCGATATCGCTCGCTGCCAGATTCGCCGAGGCGGCAGCGGCATAACCGGGCAGGCAGTTGAGGGTCTGCAGGGCCAGCCGGACCCGTTCACGAGCCGGTTCCAGTCCGGCTTGAGGCGGGTCCGGCATGGACGCCAGATCCTGCGCGGCGACGGGCATGGCCCCGGCATAACTCCCGCGTTCGAAATCGATATCGACCGGGTTCGTGAAGGCAGCGATGAGTACGGCGCTGCCGAATGCCGCGAAGAACACGCCCGGCCCCGCCTTGGTCAGCACCACCTTGAAACCGGGGACGGCGATCTCGCCCTTGTGATCACTGACGGGCAGCGCCAGAAACAGTCGATAGCCGAAATAGATGGACAGGCCGGCGAAGATGACGACCAGCAAGCGCTCGATCCCGCGGGCGCCTATCCCGAACAGCAAGCCGATTTCGTCCATCTGCGCGCCCCCCGTTGAAATGAGATGTCATGGCGGCAACCGAAACCGACATGCGATCGCTGAAACGGCGGTTCCGAATTCCCCGAAACTCTGATGGCATGCAAGGAGCGCTCAAGGCCGGCAGGTCGTTTCGTGACCTTCGGCCGCAGGGACGCGGCCGTAGAGCCTACAGGGATGCATTCACGGCGTGTCACGAAACGACCTGCCGGCCTTGAGCGCGGACCTGATGGTCGGTACAGAACCATCAAATACGTTCGGGAATCCGGAACAGTTACTCAGAGAATAGACAACCTGCAAACAGAATGCATCGGAAAAACCGCTTACCCCAAAGGCGACAGATATCGATGTTGGCGAACGCCGGGAATATCGACGACAGGGGAGCCGCGGCAATCAGGCCGTTTCGTTACCGGCCGGCACCGGCGCATCCCGCCGCACGGGCCAGGCACGCAATACGGCATTGACCAGCGTGGCCAGCGGGATGGCGAAGAACACGCCCCAGAATCCCCACAGGCCGCCGAAGAACAGGACGCTGACGATGATCGCAACCGGATGCAGGTTGACCACTTCCGAGAACAGCAGGGGGACCAGCACGTTGCCGTCCAGTGCCTGGATGATGCCGTAGACGATCATCACCAGCGCGAACTCGCTGCCCCAGCCGAACTGGAAATAGGCCACGAAGGCCACCGGCACGGTGACCACCGCGGCACCGATATAGGGCACCAGTACCGAGATGCCCACCAGCACGGCCAGCAGGATGGCGTACTTGAGCCCCAGGATGGCGAAGGCCACCCAGGTCACGGTGCCGACGATGAAGATCTCCCAGAACTTGCCGCGCACGTAATTGCCGAGCTGCTGATCCATTTCCCGCCAAACGCTGTCGGCCAGGCTGCGTTCCTCGGGCAGGAAGGCCGTCAGCCAGGCGAGGATGCGATCCTTGTCCTTGAGGAAGAAGAAGACCAGCAGCGGCACCAGAATGAGATAGACGATGACCGTAATCAACCCGGGAATGGAGGCCAGAGACACGGTGAGAATGCGTTGACCGGTACTGGCGATCTCCTTCTCGATGACATCCATGATCTGTTGCACCTGCTGCTCGCTGATGAAGTTGTAGGTCTGGTGCAGTTGCAACAGCTTTTCCTGGGCCAGGGCCAGATGATGCGGCACTTCGCGCAGGAACTGGGTGATCTGCACCGACAGCAGCGGCACCACGCCGAACAGCAGAAAGATCACGAAGGCCATGAACAGGCTGAAGACCAGAATCACCGCCCGCAGCCGGGGCGCACCATGGCGCTCGAAATAGCGCACCACGCCTTCGAGAAGGTAGGCGATGACCAGCGCCGCCAGCACCGGCGCGAGCATGTCGCCGAGGGTGAGCACGATACCGAAGCCGACCACCAGAATCAGCAGCAGCATGACGGCCTGGGGATCGGACAGGTAGCGGCGGTACCAGCTGCGCAGGATCTCAAGCATCGGCGGCACTCTCGTCGCTGCCGAGCCGGGCGTAATACTCGGCGAACAGGGCTTCCAGCTCATCGATCACCTCGCTGGCCGCCCGGCCCTGCACCAGATGCTGGGCCACCAGCGGCGAGGTGACGCTGAGCATGCGATCCTTGTCGAGCATGGGGTAGGTCCGGGCCAGCCGGCGCACGGCCGCGATCACCGACTCCTCGGCCGGGCGCGGGATGTCCAGCGGCTGCGCGGGGATGTCCTCGCTCCGGCCATGGCGGGCCGCCAGAAATTCGGCAAACTCCAGCAGGCTGTCGGCCTGGGCTTTCGGCAGGCGCCGGAAGTGCTCGAGCAGTTGCCGTTCCCGTTTCTTCAAGAGCGCGTCCGTCTCAGCCCAGGGGCTCGTCCCGGTGGGACTGGCAGTAGTTGCGGGCGAAGCTCAGCAGTTCGTCCATGGCCCGCACCCGGAACTTCTGTTTCTGGTGCACGAAGGAGAAGGGCCGATCGATGGGCGGGTCGAGCTGCACGGCCACCAGGGTGCCAAGCTTGAGTTCCTTCTGGATGGTGGCATTGGAGAGTACGGAGACGCCCATGCCGGCCTCCACCGCGCCCTTGATGGCTTCCAGGCTGCCCAGTTCCATGGCCAGGTTCATGGCGCTGGCCGGCACGCCGGCCTGCTGCAGGCTCTCCAGGATCACCTCGCGGGTACCGGAGCCTTCCTCGCGGCAGATGAAGGGATAGTCGCAGATCCGGCTGATGGGCACGGTCTCCTCACCGGCCAGTTCGTGGCCCGGGGGCACGATCAGCACCAGGTGATCCATGCGGCACTGTTCCACCACCAGGTTCTTGTTGTTCACCGGCGCTTCCACCACGCCCAGATCAATGGTGTTGTTCTCCACCAGGGAGACGATACCGTCGGTATTGGCCACCTTGAGGCGGATGACGATTTCCGGGTACTGCTGCTTGAAGTCGCCGAGCAGGGCCGGGAGCATGTATTCGGCGATGGTGGTACTGGCGCCGAGCATCAGCACGCCGCTGACGTCCCCGGTCAGCTCCCGTACGGCATTGTCCATCTGCGCGTAGAGATCGAAGATCTGGTTGGCATATTCGTAGACCCGCTCGCCCGCTTCGGTGAGGCTGATGCGGTTGTGGGTGCGGTCGAACAGCCGGGTGTTGAACTGCTCCTCGAGCTGGCGGACCTGGAAGGTCACGGCCGGCTGGGTCATGTGCAGTTCCTCGGCGGCCTTGGTAAAGCTGAGCAGACGGGCCACCGTCTGGAAGACCTGCAGGCGTCGGTCGGACATCTTCCCCCTCTCTGGCCGCCGGATACGGCCAATAATCTATCTCTATGATGATATTGGAAAAACTAGGGGAGCAATATTACCAAGTCCGGACGGAAACATAAACAGAATCTATGACCCGGCGCCGGAAGGCGCCGGGCCCGATTCCATACCTCAGGCCTTGCCGGCGCGATCGAAGCGCTTGTACATGAAGGCGTAGTACATCACCGGGATCACCACCAGCGTCAGCAGGGTGGAGACGAAGATGCCGAAGATCAGCGACAGGGCCAGGCCGCTGAAAATCGGATCGTCGAGGATGAACAGGGCGCCGAGCATGGCGGCCAGCCCGGTCAGGGCAATGGGCTTGGCGCGCACGGCGCCGGAGCGGATCACCGCCTCGTCGAAGGGCACGCCCTCCTCCACCTGCTGGTTGATGAAGTCCACCAGCAGGATGGAGTTGCGCACGATGATGCCGGCCAGGGCAATCATGCCGATCATGGAGGTGGCGGTGAACTGGGCGCCCCACAGGGCATGGCCCGGCATCACGCCGATGATGGTCAGCGGGATGGGCGCCATGATGATCAGCGGCACCAGGTAGGATCGGAACTGGCCCACCACCAGCAGGTAGATGAGCAGCAGCCCCACCGAGTAGGCGATGCCCATGTCGCGGAAGGTCTCGTAGGTCACCGTCCATTCGCCGTCCCACTTGAGGCTGTAGCGGTAGGGGTTGGCGGGCGGATTGATCAGTGACTGATCGATGATGGTGCCTTCCTGCAGCGGCGTCTCCTGCAGCCGGAACAGGATCTCGAACATGCCATAGAGCGGACTGTCCAGTTCGCCGGCCATGTCGCCGGTGACGAAGGTCATGGGCAGCAGATCCTTGTGGTAGATGGCGTTCTCGCGCCGGGTCTCCACCAGCCGGATCACGTCGGCGATGGGCACCAGCTTGCCGCTCTTGCTGCGCACCTTGAGGGCCAGCAGGGTATCGATGCTGGCCTTGTCGCCCGGAGTCATCTCCAGACGGATGGGCAGCGGATACTTCATGTTCTCGTCGTGCAGGTAGCTCAGATCCTCGCCGGACAGCGCGGCCGACAGCGCGCCGACGATGGACTGCTGGGTGACCCCGAGCAGCGCCGCGCGCTGCTGGTCCACGGCGACGATGATCTTGGGCTCGGGCGCCTCGATGCTGTCGTCCACGTCGACGATGTCCGGCGTGGATTCGAACACCTTGCGCACCTGCCGGGCCACGTCCATCTGGCCCTGATAGTCGAGTCCGTATATCTCGGCCACCAGCGGCGCCATCACCGGCGGCCCCGGCGGCACCTCGACGATCTTCACGTTGGCGTTGTAGCGCTTGCCGATGGCCTGCAGGGGCTCACGCACGGAGAGGGCGATGTCGTGGCTCTTGCGATCCCGATCGTGCTTGTCGATGAGGTTGACCTGGATGTCGCCGTAGTGGCTGCCCTTGCGCAGATAGTACTGGCGCACCAGACCGTTGAAATTGATGGGCGAGGCGCCGCCGGCATAGGCCTCGTAATCGCTCACCTCGGGTACCGTGGCCAGATAGTGGCCCAGCTCGGAGAGCACCCGCGCGGTCTGCTCCACCGGCGTGCCCTCGGGCATGTCCACCACCACCTGGAACTCTGACTTGTTGTCGAAGGGCAGCATCTTCAGCACCACCAGCTTGACGCCGGCCAGGCCCACCGAGAGCACGATCAGCACCAGCACCACCACTGCCAGGGTGCGGCGCTTGCGCGCGCCCTGCTCGCGGTGCAGGAACGGCCCAACGTAACGCTTGAACACCCCGTAGAGCTTGCTCTCCTGGGCCAGATCGTCCACCGAGTGGCCGTGCTTGTGGGCCAGCAGCTTGTACGCCAGCCAGGGGGTGACGATGAAGGCCACCGCCAGCGAGATGAGCATGCCGATGGA
>JALVBM010000157.1 GCA_027010665.1 Chromatiales bacterium | reverse complement strand
ATGAAGGCGGTTTACCACGGCCATGTCGGCATGTCCGCGCCTTCCCGTTCGGGCACCACCCACCTGACCGTGGAAACCCTGCTGCAGGGCGAGGGCTGGGAAAAGGGCTGGGCCAAGTGGAAGTTCATCGCCGGCAACTTCAAGACCGTGACCGAGCGCAGCTTCGGCGTGCCCGACGGGGTCAACAGCGGCGATTTCGGCATCGGCATCGTAATCGATTTCTTCGGCCTGTCGTCGAAGGCCAGCGGATTCCCGGTCGATTTCGTCTATCCGAAGGTCACCACCCTGGTGCCGGCCAATGTTGGCGTCATCAAGAACGCGCCTCACCCCGAAGCGGCCCGGGCCTTCATCGACTTCCTGCTCTCGGACGAGGGTCAGACCATCCTGCTGGACAAGAAGATCATGCGCCTGCCGGTCAACCCGAAGGCCTACGCCAAGGCTCCCCCGGGCTTCCCCAACCCGTTCAAGGATCACTCCATCGGCGCCGCGGTGAAGTTCGACGTGCTGAAGTCGAAGGCCCGCTACAACCTGGTCAACTCGATGTTCGATGTGATGATCACCTATCGCCTCGACGATCTGCGCAACGCGGTCAAGGCGATTCAGGATGCCGAGGCAAAACTGGCCGGCAAGAGCAACCCGAAGGCCAGGGCAATGATCGAGGAAGCCCGTGCATTGGTTGCCGCCCTGCCAATCACCGAGGCCCAGGCCGCCGACCCGGCCTTCGCCGGCATCTTCAAGAAGAAGCGCAAGAAGGCCACCGACAAGGTGACCGGTCGCCAGGCCGAGGTCGAACAGAAGTGGGATGAGATGGTCAAGGCCAATTACGCCAAGGCGCGCAAGCTGGCCGAGCAGGCCGCCTCGATGCTGTAACCGTGGCAGCCGGCCCCGGCCACAAGGCCGGGGCCGTCACCCTAGAGCATTGCCGCTGAACCCATGAGTGTCGCCCACAAACCCGGCCAGACATTGCTGTTCTGGCTGATCGCCCTGTTCCTGCTGTCCTTCCTCGTGATCCCGGTGGTGCAGGTCTTTTACGTCGCCTTTCTCGACGTCAATA
>JALVBM010000156.1 GCA_027010665.1 Chromatiales bacterium | reverse complement strand
CCGCAGCACTCTACCAGCAGGCGCTGGTCCTTCTGCTCAGCTTCACCCCACGATCCGAAAGAGCGGATACTGAAACGCACGCTGGGCACGAACCGGTCCCATATCCTGGGCCGCTTCACCCCACGATCCGAAAGAGCGGATACTGAAACATCCTGCGGGGCGTCCTGGAGCGGGTAAAGGCCGGGGACGCTTCACCCCACGATCCGAAAGAGCGGATACTGAAACGTCGCGAAGACGCAGTTGTCGATGGTGACGTAGATCTGGCTTCACCCCACGATCCGAAAGAGCGGATACTGAAACTGGGTGATGGTGTTGTGCGTGAGTGTCGGTGAATGCTTCACCCCACGATCCGAAAGAGCGGATACTGAAACTGATTGTCGGGTGATAACTGGACATTATCAGCGGAGGCTTCACCCCACGATCCGAAAGAGCGGATACTGAAACGGTACATCCGCACCCCCGCCCCGCTCGCCGGTGGCGTGCGCTTCACCCCACGATCCGAAAGAGCGGATACTGAAACGGATGAGCTGCTCGTCGGGCTCGGCGTCGATGATGACGCTTCACCCCACGATCCGAAAGAGCGGATACTGAAACGTGCATGCACCGTCAGGCCGCCCCCGCCCCCGCCGGGCTTCACCCCACGATCCGAAAGAGCGGATACTGAAACCCTGGACGGCCTCGACTGGCACGTCTCGGAGAAGCTTCACCCCACGATCCGAAAGAGCGGATACTGAAACTGAACGTGCGGCGAGGGCCAGGCATCGAGTACGAGGTGGCTTCACCCCACGATCCGAAAGAGCGGATACTGAAACACGTGGGTGCGGACGTGACCGGGATCAAGGTGGAATCGGCTTCACCCCACGATCCGAAAGAGCGGATACTGAAACTTCTTGTAGTGTGAATGTTTACACTACAAGTATAGCTTCACCCCACGATCCGAAAGAGCGGATACTGAAACCCGGATTTTCCGGGGCGATACTGGCTAGAAGTTTACGCTTCACCCCACGATCCGAAAGAGCGGATACTGAAACTCGTATACAGCAGATTTAATTAGG
>JALVBM010000155.1 GCA_027010665.1 Chromatiales bacterium | reverse complement strand
CAGGTGATCTTGCCCACCGGAACCCGTTCGCCCGCATCGCTGAACACCGGCGGATTGATGTTGGCCTTGCGCACGCCCACCCGGCGCCCCGCGTTGGACGGCACCCGCCGGGGCGGGTGATGCCGCTTCGCCGGCACCTTGTCCGCGGCCAGTCCGCCCGCCCGGTGACAGCCGGTGCACAGGGTTTCCAGCACGTGCTCGCCGGGGCCGGGTGGGCGGGCCCACAGGCGCACCTCGACCAGGGGGGTGTGCGGGGTATGGCACTGGCCGCAGACGCCGCTGGCGGCCAGATCCTGATCCTTGCCGTTGACCGCCGTCGGCGCGGTGACCCGCAGATCGTGCTCGGTGCCGAACACCAGGCGCTTGTCCGTGTGGCACTTCACGCACAGGGCCGAATCGGTGCCCAGCGGCTGGCGCAGGAAACTGTTGCGCCCGTCGCCTTCTACCTCGGCCCGGGCCCCGGCCCGGCTGTCGGGATGCGCCGCGTCCCAGACGTGGGGATCGTGACAGGTGGCGCAATCCACCTCGCCGGGCGCGTCTTCGCCCGGGCGATCGCCACTGGCGGTGAACAGAGGCAGGCCCGGGTCGACGGACTGCGGCAGGCGATCCAGCCCCACGTGCACCGGATGACTGTGCCGGCCGGTCAACTTCTTCGCCGCCGGCGCGCCCTTTTCGTGACAGCTGGTACACAGCCCCTCGATGCCAGGCTTCGCGGTCGGCTGACGCGCCCACATGCGCGGCCCGCGGCCATTGTGGGGCAGATGGCAGGCACTGCAGGCGCCGTTGTCGGCCACCGTGCGGCCCGACACGTTGACGGCATCGACCGCGGTCAGGGCCAGGTTGTGCTTGCTGAACTGCACCGCCGGCTTGTCCCGGTGACAGTTGCTGCACAGCCGGTTCTCGCCGTCGTGGGGCAGGCGCAGGAAACTGTTGCGCCCGTCGCCCTCGAGTTCGCGGGGATCGGCATTCGCCATCGCCGCATCGGCTTGCGGTTCGGTATCGGGTGCCCACTGGTGGGGATCGTGACAGGCCACGCAGGTGACCTTGCCGTCCCGCTT
>JALVBM010000154.1 GCA_027010665.1 Chromatiales bacterium | reverse complement strand
TCCTTGCCCGTGCCTCGCTTTCGACCTTGTCGAAGCTGGTGTGGCGGACGTCCTTGCCCTTGACCAGGTAGATGACGTATTCGGCGATGTTCTGGGCGCGGTCGCCGATGCGTTCGAGGGAGCGGGCGGACCACATGATGTCGACCACGTAGGGGATGGAGCGGGGATCTTCCATCATGTAGGTCATCAGTTCGCGCAGGACGCTTTCGTAGTCCTTGTCGGCCTTGAGATCCTCGCGGGCGACAGCCAGGGCGGCTTCGGTGTCCATGCGGGCGAAGGCGTCGAGGGCGTTGTGCAGCATGGAGCGGACGCGGTTGCCGAGGTGGGTGACGCCGGCGAGCATCTTGGAGTTGCCGCCCTTTTCGGCGAAGTGCACGGCCATGCGGCCGATGCGCTCGGCCTCGTCGCCGATGCGCTCGAGGTCGGTGATGGTCTTGATCACGGCGATCACCAGGCGAAGATCGGAAGCCGCCGGCTGGCGGCGGGCGAGGATCTGGGTGCACTCCTCGTCGATGTCCACCTCCATGGCGTTGACCTTGTAGTCGCTGTTGACCACCACCTCGGCCAGATCGGCGTCGATGTCGCTGAGGGCGCGGATGGCGTCGGCCAGTTGCTGCTCGACGATGCCGCCCATGGCCATGACCTTGCTGCGGATGTCCTCCAGTTCGGCATCGAACTGCTGGGAGATGTGGGTGCCGAGTTTGATCTTGTCCATGCGGTTTCCTCCTGCGGTGGGGCTGGCCACCCTCAGCCGTAGCGGCCGGTGATGTAGTCTTCGGTGCGTTTTTCCCGCGGATTGGTGAACAGGGTCTTGGTATCCGCGTATTCGACCAGTTCTCCAAGATACATGAATGCCGTGTAATCGGAAACCCGCGCCGCCTGTTGCATGTTGTGGGTAACGATGACGATGGTGTAGCGATCCTTCAGCTCGTAGATCAGTTCCTCGATCTTCAGGGTGGAGATGGGATCCAGGGCCGAGGCCGGCTCGTCGAGCAGCAGGACTTCGGGTTCGATGGCAATGGCCCGGGCGATGACCAGCCGTTGCTGCTGGCCGCCGGAGAGCCCCATGGCATTGTCCTCCAGGCGGTCCTTCACCTCGTCCCACAGGGCCGCGCCGCGCAGGGCCGACTCCACCTTTTCGTCGATGACGCGCCGATCCCTGATCCCGAGGATGCGCAGGCCGTACGCCACGTTCTCGTAAATGCTCTTGGGGAAAGGGTTGGGCTTCTGGAACACCATGCCCACGCGCCGGCGCAGTTCGGCCACGTTCAGGGTCTTGGCGAAGATGTCCTGGCCATCGAGCTCGATGAGGCCCTCGATGCGCACGTTGTCCACCAGATCGTTCATGCGGTTGAAGCAGCGCAGCAGTGTGGACTTGCCGCAGCCGCTGGGACCGATGAAGGCGGTGACCTTGTGCCGCGGAATGTCGAGGTTGATCTTCTTCAGTGCCTGTTTCTCGCCGTAGTACAGATCCAGATCCACCACCTTGAGGGTGACGTCCATGGACTCGCCGCCCTCGGCCAGGGGCCGCTCGAGGTTGTCCAGATCGATGCCGTGTGTCAGGGGAGCCGTGTCGGTCATGGTCATGTCCGTCCGTTCAGTGTTCCATGGCGCGGTATTTCTCGCGCAGGCGGTTGCGAATGCGAATTGCGGTCAGGTTGAGCAGCACGATCAGCAGGATCAGCAGCAGCGAGGTCGCGTAGACCAGCGGCCGGGCCGCTTCCACGTTGGGGCTCTGGAAGCCGACATCGTAGATGTGGAAGCCCAGGTGCATGAACTTGCGCTCCAGGTGCAGGTAGGGGAAGTTGCCGTCCAGCGGCAGCGAGGGGGCCAGCTTGACCACGCCCACCAGCATCAGCGGCGCCACCTCGCCGGCGGCACGGGCCACGGCCAGAATCAGGCCGGTCATCATGGCCGGCGAGGCCATGGGGATGACGATGCGCCACAGGGTCTCGGCCTTGGTGGCGCCGAGCGCCAGGCTGCCCTCGCGGATGGCCCGCGGGATGCGTGACAGTCCTTCCTCGGTGGAGACGATGACCACCGGCAGGGTCAGCAGCGCCAGGGTCAGCGACGACCAGAGAATGCCGGGCGTGCCGAAGGTGGGCGCCGGCTGGGCCTCGGGGAAGAACAGGGCATCGATGTTGCCGCCGAGGAAATAGACGAAGAAGCCGAGACCGAACACGCCATAGACGATGGATGGCACGCCGGCGAGATTGTTCACGGCGATCCGGATGGTACGGATGATCAACCCCTGTTTGGCATATTCCCGCAGATAGACCGCGGCGATGACTCCGAAGGGTGTGACCAGCACCGCCATCAGCAGCACCATGAGCACGGTGCCGAAGATGGCCGGAAACACGCCGCCCTCGGTGTTGGCCTCGCGCGGCTCGGCGGAGACGAACTCCCAGATCTTGCTGAAATAGGTGCCCAGCTTGGCGAACACCGACATGGCGTTGGGATAGTACACCCGCACGATCTTGGCCAGGGGGATGGTCATCTCCTGATCGTTCTGTATGCGGATGATCAGGCTGTCGCGGTTCAGTTCCCGGCCCAGTTCGGCGATGCGGGCATTGAGCTTTTCGTATTCGGCCTGCAGAGCCGCCTTGCGCCGTTCGATGTCGGCATAGGCGGAAGGATCCTTCACGCCATCGAGTTCCAGCCGGCGCCGTTCCAGGCGCAGGCGTTCCATCTGGTAGTTGATTTTGCCGATGTCGTGCTTGCGCAGGCCCTCGACTTGCTCGAACAGATCCGTGACGTGCGCCAGCGCCTGCGCGAGTGCCGCCGGCACCGCCTCGCCTTCGGCCACCACCTTGCCATCGTGCAGCAGCCGCAGCGGGTAGCCGTAGAAGTTGCCCCACTCCCGCCGCTCCCCGACAATGAGGTCACGCGGATAGGTGATGTCGATCAGGAAAGGGGCAAAGACCGGCTTGAAATCGGCACCGTAGATATCCCGGTTGCCGATCTTGACCACGTAACGGGTGATCTGGCCGGTGCCTTCGTCGAGGGTGTAGCCGTTGTCGCGGGCCCGGGCCACCGGAATGGTTTCGCTGTCGGTGATCTCGCCGATCAGCCGGACGATGCGGCCATCGGCTTCCTGATAACGGGCGTCGAAGACATCGGCGGGCCAGAAGTAACTCAGGCCCTGGACCATGATCAGCAGCAGCAGGCCGATCACCATCAGCACGCTGACACTCACCGCTCCGGCATTGAGCCAGATCCAGGGATTGCCGCTCTGCCACCATTCGCGTGTCTGCTGTCTCAGGTTCATGGCGTCACAGGCTGCTGTAGCGGCGGCGCAGGCGCTGGCGCACCATTTCCGCACCGGTGTTGAAGATGAAGGTCAGGGCGAACAGCACCAGCGCGGCCAGGAACAGCACGCGGTAATGGGTGCTGCCCACTTCCGACTCGGGCATTTCCACGGCGATGTTGGCCGACAGGGTGCGCATGCCCTCGAAGATGCTGAAGTCCATCACCGGCGTGTTGCCGGTGGCCATCAGCACGATCATGGTCTCGCCCACCGCCCGGCCAAGGCCAATCATCACCGCCGAAAAGATTCCGGGGCTGGCGGTGAGCAGCACCACCCGCACCAGGGTCTGCCAGGGCGTGGCGCCGAGCGCCAGGGAACCCTGAATGAGATGCTTGGGCACCGCGAAGATGGCGTCCTCGGAAATGGAGAAGATGGTTGGAATCACGGCAAAGCCCATGGCCAGGCCAACAACGATGGAGTTGCGCTGATCGTAGTCGATGTCCAGGGTTTCCTTGAGCCAGACGCGCACGTCACCACCGAACCAGCTGGCCTCGACAGAGGGACTGACGGCGATACACACCCAGGTGATGAGCACCACCACCGGAATCATCAGCACCGGCTCCCAGCCGTCGGGGACGCGATGCCGGATCCGGTCGGGCAGCATGCGCCAGCTCCAGGCGGCGAACAGCAGGCCGAAGGGCATCAGGATCAGCAGCGAGAAGATGCCGGGCAGATGATTCTCCACGAAGGGCGCCAGCCACAGGCCGGCAAGGAAACCGAGAATCACCGTGGGCAGGGCTTCCATGATCTCGATGGTGGGCTTGACTACCTTGCGCAGGCGCGGCGACATGAAACTGGCGGTGAAGATGGCACCCATGATGGCCAGCGGCATGGCGATGAGCATGGCGTAGAAGGCCGCCTTGAGGGTGCCGAAGGAGATGGGCACCAGGCTCAGCTTGGGCTCGAAGTCGTTGCTGGCCGACGAGGACTGCCAGACGTACTGCGGCTCGGGATAACTCTCGTACCAGACCTTGCCCCACAGGGACGACCAGGAAATCTCCGGAAACTCGTTGTCGATGCGGTAGAAATGGGCCTGGCTGTCGTCCAGCAGCAGCATGGCATCCGCCCGCGGATTGAGCGCCGCCTGCAGCAGGGGCCGATCCGAGATGCGCTCGACCAGCAGGGTGCGGTGAGCCGTGGAATGGAAGATGCCGACCCGCCCCTGTGCGTCGGTGGCGAGGAAGCCCTTGCGCTGGTATTCGGAGACGATGTCCTTCACCGGTGAGGTGAAATCATCGAAGTCGCGAATGTGGGTGAGCACCCGCTGTCCCTCACGGCGCACCGGGAACCACTGGGCGATGGTGCCCTGCGAGTCCCCCACCAGCAGGGAGATGTCGCCGGTGAGGAATTCGATACGGGTCAGGGTACGGCCGGGGGGGACGATATTGACCTGCTGGATCAGATCCGGTCCCTCGTCCCAGTCGCTGATGTCGAAGAAATCGACGATGCCCTGTTCCCGCGCCAGGAACAGATCCCGCTGCTGCTTGTCGAGCAGGAGCCGCAGCACCGGCTTGCCGGAATGGGCCACTTCGTAGCGGGTGACGCTCCAGCCCTCGTCCTCGGCGAACAGAGACTCGCCGGGGGCGGCGTGAACCAGCAGCACCCGGCCATCCGGTGTCTGGGCCGCCACCGTGGCCTGCTCCTCGTCGAGCTGCACGGCCAGTTTGTCGAGCGGCAGTTCCTCCTCGTCCACCTGCAAGGGTGTGTTGCCCTCCAGCGGGTATTCCACGAAGGGCGTGAGGGTGCGTTTGTCACCGGGATAGCTGACCCGATACCCCTGGCGGAAGACGATGGCCTGGCCGTTGGAAAGCCCGACGGCAAACACGTTGGATGCCGGATCCCCCCGCGCCACGCTCATGATCCGGACCCCTTCCGGGATTGGCAGGCGCGCTTCCCCGACCTGCTCGCCGGTCTGGGTGTCGAAGAAGCGCAGACGGCCATCGTCCAGCAGTTGCATGCCCATGGTGGCCTGCTCCTCCAGGGACAGGGCCAGGGTGCGGGCCTGCTCCGGCAACGCATAGGTGGACACCCGGGCGATCTCCGCCGGCCGGAACATGGGAATCACCACGTACAGGAGATAGATGAAGATCAGGATGACGGCGACGATGACGTTGATCCCGCCGAAGACCACCATGTAACGGGCCAGGCGATCCTTGAACATGCGCCACATCATCAGCTGGCGGGGAGTACGGACGTCGGTCATCGCAGGCGGGGATTCCGGGGTGGTCGCACGATGGCGCAAGCCTACACGCTTTTTGTGACAGAAATGTTACAGCCCGCCGGCGACCGACACCACCTCGACAAGCCATTGATTTCAAAAGGGTGTCGAACGGAATTCGGGCAACAGGCTACCTTCCGTGGTCATGGCGCCGTCTCCCTTCCCTGCGCCACCTGATGCCGGACGGAGCATGGCCCGGGCCTGTGACAGACGGATGACCGTTCCATGACTGGGCCATGAAAAAAGGCCGACGGGCTTGCGCCCGTCGACCTTCCTTCCGCCATCCGGCGTGATTCTAGCGCAGCTTGGCCAGTTCCTTCTCGACGACCCTGGCCGGCAGCGGAATGTAGCCGTCCTTGATGACCACCTGCTGACCCTGTCTGGAGAGCACCAGTTTGATGAACTCCCGCTCCAGCGGCGGCAGCGGCTTGTTGGGTGCCTTGTTCACGTAGATGTACAGGAAGCGCGCCAGCGGATACTTGCCCTTGACGGCGTTCTCGGGCGTGGCCGCCACGAAGGGCTGGCCCGGCTTTTTGGCCAGCGGTACGGCACGCACGCCGGTGGTGACGTAACCGATGCCGGAGTAGCCGATGCCGTTGAGCGAGGCGGAGACCGACTGCACCACGGAGGCCGACCCCGGCTGCTCGTTCACGCTGGGCTTGAAGTCCCCCTTGCACAGGGCGTGCTTCTTGAAGTAGCCGTAGGTGCCGGACACCGAGTTGCGGCCGTAGAGCTGGATCTTGCGATTGGTCCAGGCGCCGGTCAGGCCCAGCTGACCCCAGCGGGTAATGTCTTCCGGATAGCCGCACTTGCGGGTGGAGGAAAAGATGGCGTCCACCTGGGGAATGGTCAGGCCCTTGATGGGGTTGTCCTTGTTCACGAACACGGCCAGCGCATCGATGGCCACGCGGATGGCGGTGGGCTTGTAGCCGTACTTGTCCTCGAACTTCTGCAGTTCCTTGGACTTCATCTTGCGGCTCATGGGGCCCAGGTTGGAGGTGCCCTCGGTCAGCGCCGGCGGCGCGGTGGACGAACCGGCGGCCTGGATCTGGATGTTCACGTTGGGATAGACGCGCTTGAACTCCTCGGCCCACAGGGTCATGAGATTGGCCAGGGTGTCGGAACCCACACTGCTGAGATTGCCCGACACGCCGCTGGTGGGCTTGTACGTGGGCAGTTTGGGATCCAGTTTCGGTGCCGCCACGGCCGAACCGGCGGTCACCAGGGCCACGCTGGCGACCAGCGCCATGAGGTTTTTCTTGCTGAACATGCCGTTCTCCAGATTGATTGAGGATGGGGTTAAAGCAACCAACAGCGACACTCTAGCGCCGGAATGTGACAGAAACATGAAACGTCGATGACGGCAGGATGACCGCCGGTTCAGGCCGTGCGCTCGAGTTCGTCCGCGCCTTCGGGAGCCGGCGCCTGCACCACGACCTCGGCGGGGAAGCGGGCCCGGAAGGTGCTGCCCCGCCCCACTTCGCTTTCGATCTCGAGCCTGCCACCGAGCCGTTGCAGGGCGTGCTTGACGATGGCCAGGCCCAGCCCCGAACCGCCGGTTTCCCGGGAGCGGGCCACGTCTACCCGGTAGAAGCGCTCGGTGAGCCGGGGCAGGTGATGGGCCGGGATCCCGAGACCCGTGTCCGTCACCTCGAAAACGGCGCCACCATCCTCGTCGCGATGCCAGCGGATGTGGATTTCCCCGCCCGCCGGCGTGTAGTTGACGGCGTTGATGACCAGATTGGAAAAGATGCTGTCCAGCTCCCGCGGATCACCGAGCACCTCGAGCCCGTCGTCCACCGCCAGATCGATGACGTGGGCCCGCTCGCCGCTCACCAGTCGCGCTTCCTCCAGCAGGCTGTCGAGCATCTGCGCAACGTTTACCTTTTCACGCCGCTGTTCCCGGCGGTTCTCCAGGTTGGACAGCAGCATGAGATCCTCGGTCAGGTGCTGCATGCGCCTGCTCTGCTGGGCCATGACCGCCAGAGCGCGCTGGACCGTCTCCCGCGAATGTTCACCGTTTTGCAGGTTCTCGATGTAACCGCTCAGCACCGTCAGCGGTGTGCGCAGTTCATGGGAGATATTGGCCACGAAGTCGCGGCGCATCTGCTCGACCCGCTCCATCAGGGTCACGTCGCGCACCAGCACCAGTTGCTGGCGCTTGCCGTAGGGGATCATGCGGATGTTGAGCAGTTGCTGGGCGTCGTAGGGGCTGGGAATGGTCACGTCCTCGGCATCGGTCTCGCCGTTGATGAAGGCCACGAAGTCAGGATGCCGGATCAGGTTGTTGAGGTGCTGGCAGACGTCCTGGGGATACTTGAGCCGAAGCAACCGCTCGGCGGCCTCGTTCCACCATTCGATCCCGCCGTTGGGCTGCAGGATGATGATGCCGTCCGGCATGGCGCCGGTGGTCTCGCGGAAACGGTTGAGCAGCTTGACCAGTCGCTTGCGACGCTTGCGGTTGCGCTGCTGCAGGCGGTAGATGCCGTTGAACACCTCGCCCCACAGGCCGCGGGCGTCGGGCGGGGCGAACTTGCGGCCGAGACGCAGCCAGCGTTCCAGTCGCCGCAGGTTGTTGAAATACCAGCCGAGATAGACCAGCGTGTAGACGAGCAGGGCCAGGGTGAGATGCCCCGCCAGTGCGCCGAGCAACCCGACCACGATCCCGATCCAGAGAAACTGGGCCAGCTCGGAATACCAGGTGCGACGCATGACGATTTCAGACCTGTCGGGAGAAGCGGTAACCGGCACCGCGCACGGTCTGCACGTGGCGATCGAAGCCGTAGGGCGCCAGCGCCTTGCGCAGGCGGCGGATGTGCACGTCCACGGTGCGATCCTCGATGTAGACGTTCTCGCCCCATACCTGATCCAGCAGTTGATCGCGGCTGTAGACGCGTTCCGGGTGAGTCATGAAGAAGTTGAGCAGACGGAACTCGGTGGGTCCCAGATCCAGCGGCCTGCCGTGGATGCGCAGCCGGTGGCCGGCCTTGTCCAGTTCCAGACCATCGATCCGGATCACCTCCGGCTCCGGCGGCCGGGTCCGGCGCAGCACGGCGCGGATCCGTGCCAGCAGTTCCTGGGTGGAAAAGGGCTTGGTGACGTAGTCGTCCACGCCGGCCTCGAAACCCTTGAGCTTGCTCTCCTCCTCGCCGCGGGCAGTGAGCATGATGACGGGAATGCCGCGGGTGGCCTCGTCGCGCTGCAGGCGGCGGGCGAATTCCACGCCGCTGAGGCCCGGCAACATCCAGTCGAGCAGGATCAGATCCGGCTTGCTGGCCAGTTGCTCGGTGGCCTCACGGGTATCGGCCGCCTCGAGCGCCACATAGCCCTCCTGCTGCAGGGTGAAGACGATCATCTCGCGGATGGCCGCTTCGTCTTCGACGATGAGAATCCTGGCAGACGTTTTCTCGTTCATGGTTCCCTTCCGGTTACGGCTTCGTGTCAGCCCGATGACGGTGCGCACCGCCGTCCGGCGTGCTCACCGGAATTAGACTGAAGGGAGTTGACAAGGATATGACATCCACAGGGCGCCCGCCACTGTCCGCTGGCGGGCCAAAAACCGTGAAATGGGCCCGGATTCGGTCAATCGCCCCTTTTCAGGCCGCACTTCCTCTATATAATAGCTCCGGCAGCATAATGACAATAATCTTCGGGGTATGACCGCGTGAAACGAATTGCCTTCTTCCTGCTGGTGCTGGCCCTCCCCCTCGTGGTCCAGGCGGCCGAGACCCGCTACGTGACCGATCACCTGATCATCACCCTGCGTTCGGGGCAGGGCAGCCAGTACCAGATCATCAAGACCCTGCCCAGCGGCACCCCGCTCGAGGTGCTCGAGACCACCGAGAGCGGCTACAGCCGGGTGCGCACCCCCGATGGCGTGGAAGGCTGGGTGCTGAGCCGCTATCTGAGCGAGGAACCCATCGCCCGCGACCAGCTCGAAAAGGCCCGCAAGCAGCTCGAACGCTACCGGACCAGCAACGGCAAGCTCAGGCAACAGCTCGCGGAATTGCGCAAGAAGGCCGGTGAACTGGAAGCCGAGCGAAACCGCCTGCAGCGCGAGAACGAGAAACTCGCCGCCGAGCTGACACACCTGAAACAGGTCGCGGCCAAACCCATCCTGCTGGAACAGCAGAACCAGGAACTCAAGCAGCAGAACGTCTCCCTCGAGAAGGAACTGCAACTGCTGCAACAGGAGAACCAGGTGCTGCAGAACAGCTCGCAGCGGGACTGGTTCATCGCCGGGGCCGGCGTGCTGCTCGGCGGCATGCTGCTGGGCCTGATTCTGCCGCGTCTGCGCTGGCGCCGGAAGAGCACCTGGTAACCCGACTCGCCGGCGTGTGATTTTTCCGCGCCCGCCTGTCATACTTGGGTGAATCACCAACGCCGCCGTTCACCATGGCCAGATCCCGCCCGCCCCAGTCCGGTTTCGTCCACGACTTTCGCAACTCCTCCCCCTATATCAAGGCCTTCCGCCAGCGGCTGTTCGTGGTGGCCTTCGGCGGCGAGATCCTGGACGCGGAAGGCTTCCCCGGCCTGATCCACGATCTGGCCCTGCTCAACAGCCTGGGCGTGCGGCTGGTGCTGGTGCATGGCACGCGGCCCCAGATCGAACAGTGCCTGCGGCGGCGCAAGCTCAGGATGCGCTACGAAAACGGTCTGCGGGTAACCGACGACGCGGCGCTGGAATGCGTGAAACAGGCTGCCGGCAGCGTGCGCGTGGACATCGAGGCCCTGCTGTCCATGGGCCTGCCCAACTCGCCCATGGCCGGTGCCGGCATCCGTGTGGTGTCCGGCAACTTCGTCACCGCCCAGCCCCTGGGCGTGCGCCAGGGTGTCGACTACTGCCATACCGGCGAGGTGCGGCGCATCGACCGCGACAGCGTGCAGCGCCATCTGGCCGCCGGGGATCTGGTCCTGCTCTCGCCCCTCGGCTACTCGCCTACCGGCGAGGTGTTCAATCTCGGCGTGCACGACGTGGCCACCGCGGCGGCGGTGCAGCTCGGTGCCGACAAGCTGATCCATCTGGTCGAGGGCAAGGGCATCGTCGACGGGCGCCGCCGGCTGCTGCGCGAACTGACCCTGGAGAAGGCCGAAGCCCTGCTGGAGAAGGCCGCTTACCTCGACGAGGATGCCCGGCAGGCGCTGGCCAGCGCCATCAGCGCCGTCAAGGACGGCGTGCCCCGCGCCCACATACTCAGCCGGCAGGTGGACGGCGCCCTGCTGATGGAGCTGTTCACCCGCGACGGCTGCGGCACACTGCTGATGCAGGATCCCTTCGAGGACACCCGCCAGGCCCGGCTGGAGGACATCGGCGGCATTCTCGAACTCATCGAGCCGCTGGAACGGGAAGAGATCCTGGTGCGCCGTTCCCGGGAACGCCTGGAGATGGAAATCGACCACTTCACCGTGGTCGAGCGCGACGGCATGATCATCGCCGTGGCGGCCCTCTACCCCTTTATCGACGAACACGTAAGCGAACTGGCCTGCCTGGCGGTACACCCCGACTATCGGGGCCAGCATCGCGGCGACGCCCTGCTCGACTACGTGGAGCGCCAGTCCCGCCAGCTCGGCATCCGCCGGCTGTTCGTGCTCACCACCCGCACCGCCCACTGGTTCCGCGAACGGGGTTTCCGTCCCGGCAGCCTCGACGATTTGCCGGTGAAACGGCGCGAACTGTACAACTACCAGCGCAACGCCAAGGTCTTCATCAAGGACATCGCCTGATGGTGGCCCGGCTCGCCAACGCCGACGGCGATCAGCGCCCCTTTCTCAAATGGGCCGGCAACAAGTACCGGGTACTGCCCCACATCCGTCTGCGCCTGCCGCCGGGAAAGCGCCTGGTCGAGCCCTTTGCCGGCTCCGGCGCGGTGTTTCTGAATACGGATTACGATCAGTATCTGCTCACCGACACCAATCCCGATCTGATCCTGCTCTACAACACCCTCAAGACCGAGGGCGCCGGGTTCGTGCGCTATTGCCGCCGGTTTTTCCAGCCGCGCTACAACACGCCGGAGCAGTACTACGCCCTGCGCGACGCCTTCAACCGCGCCCGCCAGAGCCGCCGCAAGGCCGCCCTGTTCGTCTATCTCAACCGTCACGGCTACAACGGCCTGTGCCGCTACAACAAGCAGGGCGGTTTCAACGTGCCCTTCGGTCGCTATCGACAGCCCCGCCTGCCCGAGGCCGAAATGCTGGCCTTCCACGAACGGGCGCAGCGGGCCGACTTCCGCGTGCAATCCTTCGAGGAAACCCTGCGCAATGCCCGACCGGGCGACGTCGTCTACTGCGACCCGCCCTACGTTCCCCTCTCTGCCTCCGCCAGTTTCACCAGCTACAGCCGCGACGGTTTCGATCTGGAACAACAGCGCCACCTGGCAGAACTGGCCGCCGAAACCGCCGCCCGCGGCATCCCGGTCCTGATCTCCAACCACGACACCCCCTTCACCCGCGAAGCCTACGCCGGGGCCACCGAACTGGACAGCTTCCCGGTCCACCGCTCCATCTCCTGCAACGGCGCCCGCCGCCAGGCCGCCCGGGAACTGCTGGCGCTGTTCGTCTGAACGGTGCGCTGTTCATGGGATGGTGTAAGGAACACGGAGGGCACGGAGACACGGAGAACACGGAGGTTTTTTATGAGGGAGACTTCATCATGAACCGGCGCTCGTAAACACCGAGAATCCGGTTGTCTGGTCGAAGCGGATGCTTTTATGCCTTTTCGATTGTCTTTGAAACCATATTGAAGAGGCACCCATCGAACAGCGAGAGGAAACAATCAACAAATCTCCGTGTCCTCCGTGTCTCCGTGCCCTCCGTGTTCTCCAGAGCCCTCCCGATCCGAAGCCCTAAAGTCCCACTCAGCCCCTGCCGATAACCCGTTCCATGGTTGCCGCGGAACAGCCCTGCCCATGAACGACGTGACGCCACGCCCGATCCTGGGCACGATTCTGGTCATCGAACGGGATCCACACACCGCCGGGTTGCTCGAATACCTGTTGCGACGGGAAGGCTACGAGGTGATTGCCGCCACCGATGCCGCCGGGGCGCGGCGGCTCCTGGGCACGCTGGACATGCCGGTGGCGGTGTTTCTGGATCTGGAACTGTCGAAGGAAGACGGCTTCGGCCTGCTGCAGGCCATCCGCCACCGCCCCGGCTGGCAGGGCACGCCGGTACTGATGCTGGTCGAACCCCACACCCTGGAGGAAGTCTCCCCCGCCCTGAGCGCCGGCGCCGACGACTACATCGTGCAGCCCTTCCATCATGCCGAGCTGCTGGGGCAGATTCATCGCTATACGATCAATCTTTGAGCTTGTCGCGGCTGAGCGCTGCTCCTACTGTAAAACAGGGACGAGGTTCGAGGGACGAGTCACGAGGATCGAGAAAATCGTCAATTCACGGCCTTGGAAAGCAATTTGAAATCGCCAAGGTTCTTGCAACAAGCATTCATCCATTATCATCTTCGCGTTCTTTGCGTTGGATTTTCATTCCTCGCAATCCATCAGATCTCACTGTCCGGCGGCACCACCTTGAGCACTTCCTCGATGGTGGTCTGGCCCATGGCCACCTTGCGGGCGCCGGCGATGCGCAGCTGGGTCATGCCCTCGGCGATGGCGGCGCGGCGGATGGCTTCGGCATCGCTGTCCGGGCCGATCTTCTCGCGCAGGCCCGGTGTCATGCGCATGATTTCATAGATTCCGCTGCGGCCGAGATAGCCGGTATGGCGGCATTCCTCGCAGCCGACCGGTCGGTAGAAGCGGGCCTCGCCGGAGAGCGTCCAGGGATGGGTCAGGGCCTTCCACACGTCTTCCTCGACGTCGCCCGGCTGCTTGCAGTGGGGGCAGAGATTGCGGGTCAGGCGCTGGGCCATCACGCCGAGCAGGGTGGCGTTGATGAGGTAGGCGGGAATGCCGATTTCGCGCAGGCGCGGGATGGCCGCGGCCGAGTCGTTGGTGTGCAGGGTGGAGAGCACCAGGTGGCCGGTGAGTGCCGCCTGGATGGCCATTTCCGCCGTCTCGCGATCGCGGATCTCGCCGACCATGATGATGTCCGGATCCTGGCGCAGCAAGGTGCGGATGCCGGCGGCGAAGTCCACGCCGATGTTGTGCTGCACCTGCATCTGGTTGAAATCGTCCACCACCATCTCGATGGGATCCTCCACCGTGCACACGTTCACCTCGGGGCGGGCCAGCTGGCGCAGGGTGGAATAGAGGGTGGTGGTCTTGCCCGAACCGGTGGGACCGGTGACCAGCACGATGCCATGGGGCTGGGTGACCATCTGGTTCCAGGCAGCGATGTCGCGGCCACCGAAACCAAGGGCGGCGAAGTCCTTGACCAGCACTTCCGGATTGAAGATCCGCAGCACCAGCTTCTCGCCGAAGGCGGTGGGCATGGTGGACAGGCGCAGCTCGATCTCGTCACCGGCCTGGGTCTTGGTCTTGATGCGCCCGTCCTGCGGGCGGCGCTTTTCCACCACGTCCATGCGCCCCAGCACCTTGATGCGGCTGGTGACGGCCGACATCACCGGGGTGGGCATGTCGTAGACATGGTGCAGCACGCCATCGATGCGAAACCGGATCTTGCCCTTCTCGCGGCGCGGTTCCATGTGGATGTCGGAGGCGCGCTGATCGAAGGCGTACTGCAGCAGCCAGTCGACGATCTGCACGATGTCCTGATCGTTGGCATCGAGGCGCCCCGACTTGCCCAGCTCCACGAGCTGCTCGAAATTGCTGATCCCCGGGTGCTGGCCTTCCTTGTCGGACGTGGCCCGACGGATGGAATGGCTGACGGTATAGAACTCGTCGAGGAAGCGGGCGATGTCCACCGGATTGGCCACCACCCGTTCGATGGCAAGGCCGGTCACGTGGGCCAGCTCGTTCTCCCAGTCCCGCACGAAGGGCTCGGCCGTGGCGATCACCACCTTGCTGCTTTCCACGATCACCGGCAGGATCTTGTGGCGCGCGGCATAGGCGTGCGAGGTGACGCTGGTGACCCGGGTGACGTCCACCTTGAGGGGATCGATGCGAAAATGGGGCAGCCCGGCCCGCTCGGCCAGCCACTGGGTGAGCGTTTCCAGATCCAGCTTCCGGCCGGGGCGGGCCTGATCCGCCCAGTCCTGCTGGGCCAGCATCACCAGCGGATGGATGTCGAGCTGCCCGGTACGGGCCGGGATGAGAAATTGATCGGCGTCGGTCTGCGCCAGTCGGCCATCCTCGACCAGCGCCCGCACCACGGTGTGCAGATCCAGCGGTCCTTCGGTCAGCTCACGGCTCTCGGCCTGCCACATGGTGATGGGTTCTCCCGTTCTACTTGCCGGCGCGCAGCAGTCCGCCCATGCCGGCTTCTTCCAGGGTCTGGTTCAGGTAGGCGCGAATCGAATCGACGTCTTCCATGACCAGCACGTTGCTGAGGATCTCGTTGGCCCGCTCGCGGGTCAGGTTGCGAATCACCCATTTCACCCGCGGCAGGCTGGCCACGCTCATGCTCAGGCTTTCGATGCCCATCCCCACCAGCAGAATCGCGGCCGCCGGATCGCCGGCCATTTCACCACACACGCTCACCGGCTTGCCGTGAACCCGTGCGCTTTCCACCACCTGCAGGATGGCCCGGATCACGGCCGGATGCAGGGAATCGTAGAGATCGGCCACCCGCGGATTGTTGCGATCCACGGCCAGCAGGTACTGGGTGAGATCGTTGGTGCCGATGGACAGGAAGTCCACCCGGCGCGCCAGGCTGCCGGCCTGATAGACCGCCGATGGCACCTCGATCATCACGCCCACCCGCGGCATCGGCACCGCGTGCCCCTCTTCCAGCAACTCGTCGTGTGCCTGATGGATGAGGGCCAGCGAATCGTGCAGTTCGGCCACGTCGGAGATCATCGGCAACAGGATGTTGAGATTGCCCAGCTCTTCGCTGGCGCGCATCATGGCCCGCACCTGGACCAGGAAGATCTCGGGGTGATCCAGGGTGATGCGGATCCCCCGCCAGCCGAGGAAGGGATTGTCCTCCTCGATGGGGAAATAGGGCAGCGCCTTGTCGCCGCCCACGTCGAGGGTACGCAGCACCACCGGTCGCGGCGCGAACGCCTCGAGCACCTGGCGGTAGATGCGCCGCTGCTCTTCCTCGCCGGGGAAGCGGTTGCGGATCATGAACGGGAATTCGGTGCGATACAGTCCCACCCCCTCGGCGCCACTCTCCGTGGTGGGCGAGAGATCCGAGAGCAGTCCGGTGTTCACGTACAGCGGGATGTGTTTCCCGTCGAGGGTCTCGGAAGGCAGTTCCCGCAACTCGCGCAACTCGGCGGAAAAGGATTCCTCCTCGCTGGCCAGGCGCCGGTATTCCTGCTTGATGTTCTCGGCCGGCTCGATGTACACGCGGCCGGCATAGCCGTCGATGATCAGCTCGGCATCGTCGAGGCGCCCCACCGGCAGCTCGCTGACGCCCATCACCGCCGGCACACCGAGCGCCCGGGCCAGGATGGCCACATGGGAGGT
>JALVBM010000153.1 GCA_027010665.1 Chromatiales bacterium | reverse complement strand
ACCTTGAAGTCCAGGGTCGGATAGCCGGCGAGCACGCCCTTTTCCATGCTCTGCTCGAAGCCCTTCTCGATGGCCGGCCAGAACTCGCGCGGCACGTTGCCGCCGGTAACCTGCGATTCGAATTCGAAGCCGCTGCCCGGCTCGCCCGGTTCGATGATGTAGTCGATCTTGGCGAACTGGCCGGAACCGCCGGTCTGCTTCTTGTGGGTGTAGCTGTCCTCGACCCGCTGGGTGATGGTCTCGCGGTAGGCCACCTGGGGTGCGCCCACTTCCACCTCCACGCCATGGGTGCGCTTGAGGATGTCGATCTTGATGTCCAGGTGCAGCTCGCCCATGCCCTTGAGGATGGTCTCGCCCGAGTCCTCGTCGGTCTCGACGCGGAAGGAGGGATCCTCGGCCACCATCTTGCCCAGGGCCACGCCCAGCTTTTCGGAGGCTGACTTGTCCTTGGGTGCCACGGCGATGGAGATCACCGGATCCGGGAACACCATCGGCTCGAGGGTGGCCGGGTTCTTGGGATCGCACAGGGTGTGACCGGTCTGCACGTTCTTCATGCCGATCAGGGCGACGATGTCGCCGGCCTGGGCGGCATCCAGTTCCTCGCGCGAGTCGGCGTGCATCTCGACGATGCGGCCGATGCGCTCGGTCTTGCCGGTGGCCGTGTTGAGCACGGTGTCACCCTTCTTGATGCGGCCCGAGTAGATGCGCGTGAAGGTCAGGGCGCCGAAGCGATCGTCCATGATCTTGAAGGCCAGGGCGCGGAACGGGCGCTCGGGATCGACGATGGCGTATTCGCCAGTCTCGTTGCCTTCCAGATCGATTTCCGGCTGCGGCTTGACCTCGGTGGGATTGGGCAGGTAGTCCACCACGGCGTCGAGCACCGGCTGCACGCCCTTGTTCTTGAAGGCCGAGCCGCAGTAGGTGGGGAAGAAGTCCAGGCTGATGGTGCCCTTGCGGACGCACTGCTTGATCTCCTCGATAGTCGGCTCCTCGCCCTCGAGGTACTTCTCCATGACCTCGTCGTCCTGCTCGACGGCGGTCTCGATCAGTTTCTCGCGCCATTCCTCGACGAGGTCGGCCATCTCGGCCGGGGGTTCGGTGATCTCGTACTTGGTGGGATCACCGGAGTCGTCCCAGATCATGGCCTTGCGGGTGAGCAGGTCCACCACGCCCCTGAATTCGTCCTCGATGCCGATGGGCAGCACCATCACCAGCGGGTTGGCACCCAGCACGTCCTCGATCTGCTTGACCACGCGGTAGAAGTCGGCGCCCATGCGGTCCAGCTTGTTGACGAAGATGATGCGCGCCACTTCCGACTCGTTGGCATAGCGCCAGTTGGTCTCGGACTGGGGCTCCACCCCGCCGGAGCCGCAGAACACGCCCACGCCGCCGTCGAGCACCTTCAGGGAACGGTACACCTCGATGGTGAAGTCCACGTGTCCGGGGGTGTCGATGATGTTCAGGCGATGGCCGTTCCATTCACAGGAGGTGGCAGCGGACTGGATGGTGATACCGCGCTCGCGCTCCTGATCCATGAAGTCGGTGGTGGCCTCACCCTCGTGCACTTCGCCGGTCTTGTGGATCTTGCCGGTCAGCTTGAGGATGCGCTCGGTGGTGGTGGTCTTGCCGGCATCCACGTGGGCGAAGATGCCAATGTTTCGGTATTTGCTCAGATCGGTCATGTTGGTACTCTGGAAAGGTTGGATCGCATGCGGCCCCGGGCCACGACAAAAGGGAAGATTTCCCGTGATTTCAAAGCGTTGACAACGGTCACGCGACAAAATAGCCGCGCATTATACCCAAAACCGGACAAAATTGTCAGGAATTGGGGGAATTTTTGTCCATTTTCCCGAAGCGGTAACATGACCGCCCCTGTCGTCTGGAGTTTCCGATGTCCGAAACGAAGCCGAATCGGCCCCCACGGCCCGTGCTCTGCGGCGAGGTGCTGTTCGACCACTTCCCTGACGGCCATACCGTGCTCGGGGGCGCCCCCTTCAACGTGGCCTGGCATCTCCAGGCCTTCGGCCTGCGTCCGCTGCTGATCAGCCGGATCGGCGCCGATCGGGAAGGCGAGCGCATCGAGGCCGCCATGACCGAGTGGGGGCTGGACACCGCCGGCCTGCAGCGCGATCCGGCACATCCCACCGGCGCCGTGCAGGTCAGCCTGGACGATGGCGAGCCCGCCTTCCACGTGCTGCCGGATCGGGCCTGGGATCACCTCGACGCCGACAGGTTGCCGAACCTCGACGGCGCGGGGCTGCTCTACACCGGCAGCCTGATCCGGCGCTCGCCGGCCTCGTCCCGCGCCGTCGAAGTCCTGCAGCAGCACCCGCTGCCCCGGTTTCTCGACGTGAACCTGCGCACCCCCTGGTGGTCGGCCGAATCGGTCCTCGAGATGATGCATGGCGCCCGCTGGCTGAAGCTCAACGAGGACGAGCTGCGCCGCCTCAGCCCCGATGCCCGTCCGCTGGCCGAACGGGCCGAGGCCCTGCGCGAGCAGAGCGGGGCCGAGTCGCTGCTGGTGACCCGCGGCGAGCGCGGCGCCATCCTGCACACGGGCAGCCCACGGCCGCTGCGGGTGGTTCCGGATGCCGGCAGCAAGGTGGTGGACAGCGTGGGGGCCGGCGACGCCTTCGTCAGCGTGATGATCGCCGGCCGGCTGCTGGACTGGCCGGACCACGTCGCCCTGATCCGTGCCCAGGCCTTCGCGTCGGCGATCGTCGGTCAGCGGGGCGCCGTGCCCGACTCGGCCGCCTTCTACCGGCCGTTTCTGCAGGCATGGCAACTGGCCACCTGATCCCGTTCGTCCGACAGGCGCCGTTCAGTCGGCCATCGTCTGCAGGCCGTGTTCGCGCGTCTGCGGCGTGCCCAGCCGCTCGTATTCGGCGATGGCCTGCGCCCCGAGCAGCAGAATGACGGCTGCCGCCTCCAGGCTGAGCAGAATCACGATGGCCGTGGTGAACGCGCCGTAGATCACGTTGACGAAGGACAGGGTGGTGAAATACCACACCATCACATGGCGGGTGATCTCCCACAGGATGGCGGCCGTCACGCCGCCCACCAGCGCCTGGTTCAGGGCCAGCCGCCCGACGGGCATCACCAGATAGAGGGACGTGAGCAGCAACACCTCTCCCAGCACACCGAGCAGGTAGATGAGCGTGGTCTCCAGGCCGCCCAGGGGCCAGGTATGGCCCAGCAGCGTGACGGTCTTGCCTTCCAGGGCATGCAGACTACCGCTGACCACGCTCACCACCAGCAGGCCCAGCGCCAGCAGCAGGATGTAGAGATAGGGCATGATGGCCGAGACCATGAAATGCCGCCGTTGCACCGCTGCCCGATGGAAGAAGATCACGGACATGGCATTCTCCAGCACGGTGAAGGCAAAGGAACTGAAGAACAGCAGGATGGCCAGACCCGTCAGACCGACCAGTTTCCAGTTCTGCAGAAAGACCGTGATTTGCGCCAGCAGCGCATCGGCCTGTCCCGGTGCCACCAGCAGCAGATAGTCGCGCAGGGTATCGATGATGCCCGCCGGATCGACCAGTTGCGACAGCCCCACCAGAATCAGGGCGAACATGGGCACGATGGACAACAGGGTGTAATAGGCCACGGCCCCGGCGAGCAGAAACCCCTGGTTGGCGCGAAAGCCACGCAGCACCTTCCAGGCAAAACCCAGCGGATGGTGAAGCAGATAGCGAAGGCGTGCACTGCGGATCATGAGCGGCTCGTCGAACATTCAGGCGATACTTTACTCCATTCTCGTCGCACGGACTTTCCGGAGCAGGACGGGACATGCCGAACGGGCGCGGCGAATGCTATGGTAGAAGCCATGGAAGCAATCGATGTGGTTTTGCGCAAACTGGACTGGATGCGCCAGGAGCGGATCTGGCCCAATGGCCTGCGCTATCTTTGGACCGACGCCTTTGGCGTGGTGGTCCTGGTTTCCCTGTACCGCCATTTCGGGGAACGGCGCTGGCTCGAGGAGGCCGAATGGGTCGTTGCCGAAGTCCGGCGCGTGCTTGGACGCGAGCGGGGGATCCGCATCGGTGAGGCGCCGGATCGCCATGGTCAGTACTACCACTATCTCGCCATGTGGCTGTATGCCCTGGAGGTCCTCGGGCGCGAAATCCCCGCCTATCACGACGAGGCCCTGCAACTGGCCAGAACCATCCATCCGGCCTTCGTCATCCCGGGGCAGGGCGTCATCTGGAAGATGCGCGAGGATCTCTCCGGGCCCGATCCGCAACTGGGCGGTTTCGGAGCCCTCGATGCCTATCACGGCTACGTGGTCTACCGGCTGATCGACGAAACCGCCCTGGCCGATGAAATCGCCGAGATGAAGACCATCATGGATCGCCAGACGCCCGGCCTGCACATCACCCAGGATCTGGGCCTGGGCATGATGCTGTGGTTCACCCATTTCCATCCCGAAGAAGACTGGGCGCGTATCCTGCAACCGCGGGCACTCGCCACCCTCGACACGCTGTGGCAGCCACAGGGCTATTTCTGCCGCGAGCCCGGCTGGACCGAAATGCGTTTCGCCTTCACCAACTACGGCATCGCCGTGGGCCTGCAGGCTGTCGGCGCCTGGCCGGAACGAGTCCACAAGCTGCTGGACTATTTCGAAACCTGGCGCTCTGGCGACGAATACGATCGCGAGGCCATCACCCACGTCATGGCCTGCGCAGCCTGGTATCCCTCCGGCTTTCTGCGCACGTTCACATCGGCAACATGAAACCGCTCCGCCCGGCCCGCCTCGTCTTTCGCGATGGCGTGCCCTGCTCGACCGATTACGACGATGTCTATTTCTCCCGCGAGGGCGGCCTCGACGAGGTACGGCATGTCTTTCTGGCCGGCAATGATTTGCCCCGTCGCTGGCAGGGTGCCCGCAGCTTCACCATCGGCGAGACCGGCTTCGGCACCGGCCTGAACTTCCTGCTCAGCGTGGCCGAATGGCGTCG
>JALVBM010000152.1 GCA_027010665.1 Chromatiales bacterium | reverse complement strand
ATGTCCCAGCTCTTGAAGGCCGGATACTGGCCTTCGGGCAGGGCGTCGCGCTCGATCCACAACTGGATGCGGCCCGACATGTCCTGCAACGTGGCGAAGCTGAGCTTGCCCATCACCCGCTTGAGCATCATGCGCCCGGCCACGGCCACGCGATGGGGCTCGGCGGCCAGTTCCTCGGCGCTCTTGTCGCCGTACTCGGCATGCAGCTCGCCCGCCATCACGTCGCGGCGGAAATCGTTGGGAAAGGCAATGCCCTGCTCGCGCAACGCCTTCAGCTTGGCCCGGCGCTGGGCGATGAGGGTGTTTTCATCCTGCTTGTCGGTCATGTCGCTTCTCTCGATGATCACGTTTTTCAACGCAAAGACGCCAAGACGCAGAGGACGCAAAGGGGTTCACTGTCGGTGTTTGACCTGGCCGGAATGCCGGTGGCCTCGCCGCCAATGCCAAACATGTTTCCTTTGCGTCTTTGCGCCTTCGCGTTGGTTTTTCCAATCACAGCCCCTGTTTCAGCGCCGCTTCGATGAACATGTCGATATCGCCGTCGAGCACCGCCTGGGTGTTGCTGGTCTCGACACCGGTGCGCAGATCCTTGACCCGGGACTGGTCGAGCACGTAGGAACGGATCTGGCTGCCCCAGCCGATGTCGGCCTTGGATTCTTCCTGGGCCTGTTTCTCCGCCAGTTGCTTCTGCAGCTCCATTTCGTAGAGCTTGGCGCGCAGTTGCTTCATGGCGTGGTCCTTGTTCTGGTGCTGGGAGCGTTCGCTCTGGCACTGGACCACGATACCCGTGGGAATGTGGGTGATGCGCACGGCCGAATCGGTGCGGTTCACGTGCTGGCCACCGGCGCCGGATGCGCGATAGGTGTCGATGCGCAGATCGGCCGGGTTGATGTCCACCTCGATGGTCTCGTCCACCTCGGGATAGACGAACACCGAGGCAAAGGAGGTGTGGCGGCGGTTGCCCGAATCGAAGGGCGACTTGCGCACCAGCCGGTGCACACCGGTCTCGGTGCGCAACCAGCCGTAGGCGTAGGGACCGGTGAACTTCACCGTGGCGCTCTTGATGCCCGCCACTTCCCCTTCGGACAACTCGACGATTTCGGTCCTGAAGCCGTGCTTCTCGCCCCAGCGCAGGTACATGCGCAGCAGCATGTTGGCCCAGTCCTGGGCCTCGGTCCCGCCGGAGCCGGCCTGGATGTCCATGAAGGCGTTGTGGTTGTCCATCTCGCCCGAGAACATGCGCTGGAACTCGAGCTGGCCGAGCTGCTGCTCCAGCTCGTCGAGATCGGACACGATTTCGTTCAGGGTATCCTCGTCGCTCTCCTCGACCGCCATCTCGAGCAGTTCGGCGGCATCCTTCAGGCGGGTATCGAGCCGATCGAGCCCCTCGACCACTTCCTCCAGCCGCGCCCGCTCGCGCCCCAGCTCCTGCGCCCGCTCGGGATCGTTCCAGACGCCCGGATCCTCCAGCTCGCGGACGACC
Organism: Chromatiales bacterium; assembly: GCA_027010665.1. Lineage (GTDB taxonomy): Bacteria > Pseudomonadota > Gammaproteobacteria > UBA6429 > Thiohalophilaceae > JALSSV01. The sequence continues at coordinate 3,479 of JALVBM010000152.1, read as the reverse complement.
TCGTCCAGGCGTTCACGCTTGGCATCGTAGTCAAAGATACCCCCTAAGGGCCTCCACACGGCCCTGCATGTCCTTGATACGCGAACGGATGGGATTGACTTCGAGCATGGGATTGGTCACCTGGATAAAAAAGACAATTTTACAATAAATGGGCCGGATTTTGCCGGTTTTTGGTGCTTCCGTGGGGGAAGAAGTTGGTGCGATACGCTGCGCTATCGCACCCTACGCGACTTCTGTCGAAAATCCAACGCAAAGACGCGAAGGCGCAGAGGACGCGAAGTTTTTCATTGCGGCAAACCTTCTGCTGTGCGGCGCTCAGCCGCGTACGACGAAGCCCAGGCCTTCATTGCCGTGACACCCTCTTCGGAATCGAGAGCCGGTTTTCCTCGTTCCTCGCCACTCGTTCCTCGCCCCTGATGTGTTGGTGCGTTGCTTCGCGAACGCACCCTACGGGTCGGAACGGTGAACGGTTTTCCTCGCCACTCGGCCCTCGTCCCTCGCCACTGTGTTTATAGTGGTTGCAGGTGCTGGATGATCAGCTGCAGCGATCGCTGGCCACGGAATTCGTTGACGTCCAGCCGGTAGGCGGCTTCGATGTACTGGGTTTCGTCGGGCCAGTCGCGGTCGTGGGTGTGGAAGGCGATGGCGTCGACGAGGCGGCCAGTGACCAGGGTGCGCAGGGTCAGCTTGAGGTGGCGGTCGCCGACCACGCGGCGGTTGACGACTTCGAACTTGCCGTCGAACAGCGGCTCCTCGAAGCCCTGGCCCCAGGGGCCGGCGTTGCGCAGCAGTTCGGCGGTGGCCAGTTCGAACTCGTCCTCGGGCAGGCCGCCGTCGGTGAGCAGGACGCCGTGCAGATCGTCCGCGTCCAGATGCCGGCGCACTTCGGCGTCGAAGGCCGTGGCGAAGTCTTCGTAGTGTTCCTCGGGGAGGCTCAGACCGGCGGCCATGGCGTGGCCGCCGAAGCGGGTGATCAGACCCGGATGGCGGGCGGCCACGGCGTCGAGCGCATCCCGGATGTGCAGGCCGCGCACCGAGCGGGCCGAGCCCTTGATCTCGCCGTTGTCGCCGGTGCGGGCGAAGGCGATCACCGGCCGGTGCAGGCGGTCCTTGAGGCGGGAGGCGACGATGCCTACCACCCCTTCGTGCCAGTTTTCATCGAACAGGCACAGGCCCACCGGCAGGCCTTCGGCCTCGAGTTTCATGCCCTTCACCAGTTGCAGGGCCTCGCGGCGCATCTCGTCCTCGATGTCGCGCCGTTCGCGATTCATGCGATCGAGCCGGCCCGCCAGTTCCCGGGCGGTGTCGATGTCCTCGCTGAGCAGGCATTCGATACCCAGCGACATGTCGTCCAGACGCCCGGCGGCGTTCAGGCGCGGGGCCACGCAGTAGCCCAGATCGCTGCTCACCAGCCTGGCCGGATCGCGCCCCCCGGCCTCCAGCAGGGCGGTGATGCCGGGCCGGCCGTGACCGGCGCGGATGCGGGCGATGCCCTGGGAGACGAGAATGCGGTTGTTGTAGTCGAAGGGCACCACGTCGGCCACGGTGCCCAGGGCCACCAGGTCGAGCAGGACCGCCAGATTGGGCTCCTCGCGGCCTTCGGCCTCGAACCAGCCCCGCTCGCGCAGGCTGGCCCGCAGTGCCAGCATCACGTAGAAGATGACGCCGACCCCCGGCAGGGCCTTGCTCGGGAATTCGTCGCCGGGCTGGTTGGGATTGACGATGGCGGCCGCGTCCGGGAGCTGATCGCCGGCCAGGTGATGGTCCGTGATCAGGACCCGGATCCCGGCCGCGTTGGCCGCCGCCACGCCGCTGACGCTGGAGATCCCGTTGTCCACGGTGATGATGAGATCGGGCTTGCGCTCGGCCGCCACCTCGACGATGGCCGGGGTGAGGCCATAGCCGTAGCGGAAACGGTTGGGAACCAGATAGTCCACGGATTCCAGGCCGAGCATGCGCAGGGCCTGCAGGGCCAGGGTAGTGCTGGTGGCGCCATCGACGTCGAAATCGCCCACCACCAGTACCCGCCAGGATTCCTCCAGGGCCTGTACCAGCAGATCCACGGCGGCGTCGATCCCCTTGAGCTTCTGCCAGGGCAGGAGGTTGCGCAGGCCATATTCCAGTTCGTTGGCGCCGGTGACGTTGCGCGCGGCATACAGCCGCTGCAGGACCGGATGCACGTCGCCCAGCTCGGGCATCGGCTCCGGCACCGTGCGGCGCACGATGCGATGCGTGGCGTTCATGATGCCGTCAGCTCCGGCAGGAACCGGCGGCGGCGCCAGAGGCGAAACCGCTGGCGGGAATGGATCGTGTACTGGTTGCCTGCGTCATGCAGGCGGATGGACAAATCATCTTCACGCATTCTTCTTGTCACGATACGCACAATCTCGTTATTGAAACCCGTTACCCCTTCCATCCAGGCCAGGGGATCGCGCTGCACGTGCGCCGGCCACAGCCGGGTGTCGATGACCAGGCTGTTCCCGGTCAGATCGGCTGTCGCCAGGGCCTGCAGGGGCAACCGTTCGAGGCCGAGCGCCTCGCCCAGCGCGATGAAGGAATCGTCGTCCGTGAAGATCCGCGAAATGTCGGAACCGGCTCCTTGCGGCCAGCGCCCGCCGCCCCAGAACCAGACGCTGTTGACGGGCAACTGCCCGCCGGCCTCGCGGGCCGCGTTGACCGGATGGCCGTGCAGGCTCATCTGGATCGCGTTCAGCCGGCGCCGCCAGATGCCGTCATCGCCGGTTGGCAGATGCGGCGCGATGTCCTCGCCGGCAACCTCGGGCAGCGGTGAGCCACCCGGCGAGTGGCCATCCTCACAGCGCAGATACCAGCGCTGGGGATGCGGCACGATGATCTCCATGCCGTCTTCGGCCAGAAAGTCGTTCAGCGTCGCCGCCAGCGCACCGGCCTCGGCTGCCGTCAATGCCGGCGAGGCGTCCACCAGCCGCAGTCGATCCCGATCCGGCAGCAGGCAGACGGGATCGGCCCGCAACCACCAGTCATCCGTTGCCGGAAGATCATCGGCGGCGGCGGTGACCGCCGCCAACGGCAGACAGTCGCCCGACAGCCCGAGTCGTTCCGCCAGCAGCGAATCGACCCGACGGGCCGGGCCACGTCGGCGATCGGCCCGGGCCAGCCACGCTTCGAGCAGGCGCCAGTCGGGTCGCTCCGACGGCGACAGGTTCACCAGCCCCGGCTGGGGGGCGAACAGGCCGGGGACGACGATGTCGAGGCGATGGCGTGCGGCCGGCACGGCAGGCGGGATTCGCTCAGGCCGATTCCATGTTGTCCAGGATGGCCTTCTTCACCTGATCCAGCGTGGCATCGATGGTCTGCACGGGACCGGTGCTCTGCTTGATGGCGGTGTCCGGATCCTTCAGGCCATGACCGGTGAGGGTGCAGACGATGCGGCTGCCGGCCGGAATCCTGCCGGCGGCGATGTCCTTCATGGCGCCGGCCAGCGAGGTGGCCGAGGCCGG
>JALVBM010000151.1 GCA_027010665.1 Chromatiales bacterium | reverse complement strand
AGACCGGGGTGCGCGCCCACTTCTGCCACCTGTCCACCGCCCACGCGGTACAGATGGTGGCCCGCGCCCGCCACGACGGCCTGCCGGTGACCATGGGCACCACGGCCCACCATCTGCACCTGACGGAAATGGACATCGGCGACTTCGACAGCCGCTGCCACGTGCTCCCGCCGCTGCGCACCGAGCGGGATCGCGACGCCCTGCGCCAAGGCATCGCCCGCGGTGCCATCAGCACCATCTGCTCCGATCACCAGCCGCACGATGCCGACGCCAAGCTGGCCCCCTTCCCCGAGACCGAACCCGGCATCTCCGGCCTCGAGACCCTGCTGCCCCTGGCCCTGCGCCTGGTGGAGGACGGCATCGCCGATCTGAACACGGTGCTCGGCAAGCTCACCTGGGAGCCGGCCGCCGTGCTCGGTCTCGACGACTGCGGCCGCCTCGAACCGGGCAAGCGCGCCGACGTGTGCCTCTATGCACCGCGTCAGCCCTGGCTGGTGGACAGTGGGCGCCTGCGCAGCGCTGGCAGGAACACGCCGTTCGAGGGCTGGGAGATGCAGGGGGAGGTGTTGTACACCCTGCTGGAGGGCAGGGTGGTGTTCGATTTCAACGAGCACCAGGGTGGCGTTGATTCCTTTTAACCCGGCTCCCGGGTTCGGATCTGTTTCGTTTCGGTCAGGGCGTTTGCGGGTGGTTTCTGGCGATGCCTTTTCGCGGATCTGGAATTGGAACCCCTCACCCTGTCCCTCTCCCGGAGGGAGAGGGGACCCTTCGTTACAGGTCAGGACCAGCTTTGTGGTACACGACTGCGAACTCGCACGAACACTCCCTCTCCCGCCGGGTGTCGACGCCATGGATGGCGAAGGTAGAGCGAAGCAGGAAGCCCGAGCCGAGTGTTGGGGTGAGGGGATCAACATCAAGCCATGGCCGACTTCGTCTCCCGGCGTCGTACCGTTCCATCGCCAGCTTTTGTAGTACACGGCCACGAGCCCGCACGAACACGCCCTCTCCCGGAGGGAGAGGGTTGGGGTGAGGGGATCAATATCAAGCCATGGCCGACTTCG
>JALVBM010000150.1 GCA_027010665.1 Chromatiales bacterium | reverse complement strand
CCGTGGTCTGGTAGCCGTCCAGCCGCGGCATCATGATATCCACAAAAATGATGTCCGGTCGATGGTCGGCGATCTTGGCCAGGGCCTCGAAGCCGTCGGAGGCGGTGATCACCTCGCAGCCCACCTTCTTCAGCAGGGTCTCGGCCGTGCGGCGGATGGTCTTGCTGTCGTCGATGACCATCACCTTCAGCCCTTGATACAAGTCTTCCATCGGTTTCTCTGCCAGCACCTTGCAACTACCTGTTTTGGATAGGGTTTCTCAGGAAGGTCCGCATCAGGGGCGAAGATCGTTCCTGCGCTTCCGGAAGGCCTATCGGGCAATCTTCATACGGTAACTTAGATTTTGCCGATAAGTCCATATTTTATAGAATATTTTGTCTTCGATTGCCATGTGTTTGGCTGTTCATCATAGCCGAAACCCGAAACGGGTTCACGACCATAGGTAGCGATTCGGTCAATCCCCGGCAAACTTTAGGAATCTTGTCTAATCAAAAGGTTATACTTTCGGCGTGGAAACGGGGTTTTGTGGCATGATCCCCGTCGTCGATACGGTCGTGCAACAGCGGGAGCCCGCCTGCGCCGCCGTGTTGGCATGGTCCCTTTCGGAACACGAGGCCCGGACATCCCCATGAGCGTCGAGCACCTGCATGCGGTTCCCCATCTGACCACCGCCCTCTCCGGCCCCCTGCACGACATCGAGAGCCATCTGCTCGCCAACCAGATCGACATCGAGGCCTGGTTCCGCAGCGAATGGCTGAAGACCCCGGCCCCCTTCTACGCCTCGGTGGACATGCGCAACGCCGGCTTCAAGGTGGCGCCGGTGGACACCAACCTGTTCCCGGCCGGTTTCAACAATCTGAATCCGGCCTTCATGCCGCTGTGCATCCAGGCCGTACAGTCGGCCCTGGAACGGCTGGCGCCGCGTGCCCGACGCATCGTCATCGTCCCCGAGAGCCACACCCGCAACCTGTTCTATCTGGCTTCGGTGGCGACCCTGCAGGATATCCTGACCAAGGCCGGCTTCACGGTGCGCATCGGCTCCCTGCTGCCCGATCTCGACGCCCCCAGGACCATCGATCTGCCCGGCGGTCTTCAGATCACCCTCGAACCGCTGCAACGCCATGGCGACCGGGTCGGTGTGGCGGATTTCGAGCCCTGCATCGTGCTGCTCAACAACGATCTGGCCGAAGGGCGCCCGCCGATCCTCGAGGATCTGGATCAGGTGGTGCTGCCGCCGCTGGAAATGGGCTGGAGCAACCGCCTCAAGTCGGAACACTTCGCCCACTATCGCAAGGTGGCCGGCGAATTCGCCGCCCGCATCGACATCGATCCCTGGTTCATCGATCCCCTGTTCCGCAACTGCGGCGAGATCAACTTCATGAAGCGCGAGGGCGAGGACTGCCTGCGCAAGAACGTCAACGCCCTGCTCGAGGCGATTCAGAAAAAGTACGACGAATACGGCATCGACAAGGCGCCCTTCGTGGTGGTCAAGGCCGATGCCGGCACCTACGGCATGGGCATCATGATGGTCCACAGCGCCGACGAGGTGGTGGAACTCAATCGCAAGCAACGCACGAAGATGGCCGCCGGCAAGGGTGGCCAGACGGTGACCCAGGTGATCATGCAGGAGGGCGTCTACACCTTCGAGACCTGGGGCGAGGAACAGGCGGTGGCCGAACCGGTGGTGTACATGGTGGATCACTTCGTGGTCGGCGGCTTCTACCGGGTGCACACCGGCCGCGGCGTGAACGAGAACCTCAACGCTCCCGGCATGCACTTCGAACCACTGGCCTTCGCCGAGACCTGCATCACCCCCGATCGCAGCAAGGCCCCGGACGCCAACCCCAACCGTTTCTACACCTACGGCGTGATCGCCCGCCTGGCCCTGCTGGCCGCCGCCCGCGAGAACGCCGAGGCCGTCTGATCCCATGACCATCTCCCTCGGCGTGGTGATGGATCCCATCGCCAGCATCCGGATTGCCAAGGACAGCACCTTCGCCATGCTGCTGGCCGCGCAGCAGCGCGGCTGGCAACTGCACTACATGGAACAGCCCGATCTCTACCTGGCCGAGGGCCGGGCCCGGGCCCGCACCCGGCCGCTGACGGTACGCGACGATCCCGCCGGCTGGTTCGCGCTGGGCGAGCCGGCGGAACGCCCGCTGGCGGAGCTGGACGTGATCCTGATGCGCAAGGATCCGCCCTTCGACATGGACTACATCTACAGCACCTATCTGCTGGAGCTGGCCGAAGCCGAAGGCACGCTGATCGTCAACCGCCCCCAGAGCCTGCGCGACGCCAACGAGAAGCTCTACACCGCCTGGTTTCCCCAGTGCACGCCGCCGACCACGGTCAGCGCCCGGCAGGACATCCTGCGCGCCTTCCTGGCCGCGCACGGCGACGTGATCCTCAAGCCCCTGGACAGCATGGGCGGCGCTTCCATCTTCCGCGTGCGCGAGGACGACGCCAACCTCGGCGTGATCCTCGAAACCCTCACGCAACACGGCCGCCGCCTGATCATGGCCCAGCGTTACATTCCGGAAATCCGCGAGGGCGACAAGCGCATCCTGCTCATCGACGGCGAGCCGGTCCCCTTCGCCCTGGCCCGCATCCCCGCCACCGGCGAGACCCGCGCCAACCTGGCGGTGGGCGGCCGCGGCGAGGGCGTGCCCCTGAGCGATCGGGATCGCTGGATCTGCGCGCAGGTGGCGCCGACCCTGCGCGAGAAGGGCCTGCTGTTCGTGGGCCTGGACGTCATCGGCGACTGGCTCACCGAGATCAACGTCACCAGCCCAACCTGCATCCGCGAACTGGACGCCCTGTACGATCTCGACATCGCCGGCCAGCTCATGGATGCCATCGAAAACAAACTGGAGAACAACAAATGAACGTTCGCCTGGCGCTGCCACTGCTCGTTCTGCTGCTCGCCGCCTGCAGCCGTCCGCCGGCGGAACGGCACGACAGCCAGCTGGTGTTCGGCACCCTGGTGGACGTGACGCTCTACGGCGTGGACGACGCCACCGCCCAGCAGGCCTTCCGCCAGTTGCGCGAAGACTTCAAGCTGATGCACTTCATGTGGCATCCCTGGAAGCCGGGACCGCTGGGGCGCACCAACGAACTGCTGGCCCTGCAGGCGCCCTTCTCCGCCAACCCCTCCATCCTGCCGCTGATCGAAAAGAGCCTGCCGCTGACGCAGGCCAGCGATCACCTGTACAACCCCGCCATCGGCAAGCTGCTCGATCTGTGGGGCTTTCACAGCGACGAGCCGCCCAAGGGGCCGCCGCCGGATCCGCAGGCCATCGCCGCCCTGGTGGCCGCCAACCCCCGCCTCGAGGATATTGAAATCAAGGGCGTGGTGATGCGCGGCACCAACCCGGCCGTGAAGCTCGACTTCGGCGCCATGGCCAAGGGCCTGGCCATCGACCGCGGCATCGAGGCCCTCAAGGCCCTCGGCGTGCGCCATGCGGTGATCAATGCCGGCGGTGATCTGAAGGTCATCGGCCGCCATGGCGAGCGCCCCTGGCGGGTGGGGATCCGTCACCCGCGCGGCGAGGGCGTGCTGGCCGTGCTCGACGTGAACGACGGCGAGGCGGTCTTCACCTCCGGCGACTACGAGCGTTATTACGTCTGGGAAGGCAAGCGCTACCACCACATCCTGGATCCCCGCACCGGCTACCCGGCCGAGGGCACCCGCTCGGTCACCGTGATCCATCCCGACGCCGCCACCGCCGATGCGGCGGCCACCGCCCTGTTCGTGGCCGGCCCGAAGCTGTGGCCGAAGATCGCCCGGCAGATGGGTATCGCGGAAGTCCTGCTGGTCGATGCCCGGGGCGAAATCCACATGACGCCGGCCATGCAGGCGCGGGCGCGCTTCGCCCGCGAGCCCGGAACGGTTCACCTGGTCGATCCCGCTCAGAAGTCCCAGCGATAGCCCAGGTAATAGAACAGCGCGGAACTGGCCTGGCTCACGCCGGCCAGCGTTTCCCGGGTGCTGTCGTATCCGAGCTGCATGTCCAGCAGCACGCTCCGACCCCAGCGATAGTCCATCTTCAGCGCGGCGCGCAACACGTCACGCTGATCGCTGTCGTCCCGATCGTTCCGCCGGTTGAACTGCACGTAGGGATTGATGCGCCAGTTGCGCGTGATGGGATAACGGGTATTGATGCCGAGCTGCACATCGCGCGCGGTCTGCGTGTGCCCGAAGCGCCCGGACAGGATGGTGGTGTCGCCGGCCTTGAACAGGCCGTTGCCGATGAGCTGCAGGCCGAGGAAGAACTGGTTGCCGGTGGGCGGCACCGCATCCACGCCGCCCGAGGCCGGCATGCCGGTGGTGCTGGTCACCGTGAAATCGGTGCTGAGCTGGTACTGACCCCGCCCCGGGATCAGCGCCTGCAAGGGATGGGAGCCGCCAATGGTGAAGGTGCGCAGGGTGGCGGTGCGATCAAGCGCCAGCTGGCGGATCTCCGCTTCGGTATACGTCTGTTTGAGTTCATCGAGGGACTGCGCCGTCTGCCCCTGCAGGGCATTGGTGGTGGACAGGTACGGTGTCTTGCGCACGTCCAGGGTGTAGAAGACGGTCGCGTTGCCCGGCAGGAGCCAGTTGCCGTTCATCAACAGGGTATTGAGTTCATTGTAGGACGTGTCGTAGTCCACCACCGTGAACAGGTTGAAGCGGGTATCGAAATAGCGGATTTCCATGCCCACTGCCTTGCGATCGATCATGTCGCTGGCCATCTGCTGCATGGTGTAGAAGTTGAAATCCCAGTGCTCGTCGATGGTACCCACGTCCAGGTTGAAGCTCAGGAAACTGCGTTCGCGCGTGAAGTCGAACAGGTTCTCGGTATCCAGCAGATAGCCGCCGGCCAGGTTCATCTTCACCTTCTCGACGATGGCAGTGCCGAGGTTGAGGCCGTCGAACCGGCCGATCACGCCCCCCTTGCTGTGATCCTGGCGCCCCACGCGCAGGTTCTG
>JALVBM010000149.1 GCA_027010665.1 Chromatiales bacterium | reverse complement strand
GTGTTGATGGAGCTGTTGATGGCATCCTGCAGTTCGGCGAACTCGCCCTGGAAGTCGCCTTCCATGATGCGGGTCAGATCCCCCTCGGCCAGGCGCTTGAGTGTCTCCTTGCCCGCCTGCACCGGTTCGACGATGGCATCCATCAGCCGGTTGATGCTCGCGGCCAGCTCGCGCATGAAGCCGGCATAGTCGTCGGCCGCCAGGCGCTCGTCCAGTCGGCCCTCGATGGCGGCGGCGATCAGGCCCTCGATGGCCTTCTCCGCCTGGCGCTGTTCGGTGAGATCCTTCCACTCGACCATGTTGCCCATGTAGTTGCCGTCGGCATCGGTGACCATGGTGGCGTTGACCTCGAAATCGAGATCCCCCACCTGGATGGCGGCGCGGTAGGGCAGGCGCGCGGGATCGGACAACAGGGCCCGCTGATGGGCCGGATCCTTGTGGAACTGGTCGATGTTCTGGCCGGTCAGGTTGTCGGGATCCAGCGTGGGCCAGATCCGGCGCAGTTCCGGCAGACGATTGCGCAGCATGTCGCGCACCGCCGGGTTGGCATAGGTGATGTTCAGGTTCTCGTCGCAGAGCATGATGTTGGTGGTGGCGCCGTCGATGGCCGACTTCAGGCGCATCACCTCCAGTTCGCTGGCCCGCTTCTCGGTCACGTCGTCCCATTCCAGGGTGTTGCCGATGTAGTTGCCGTCCAGGTCGTGAATCGCGCCGACACGAATGTGGAAGGTCAGCGGCCCCACCTGAATGTCGGTCTCGTAGGGCAGATTGGCCGGATCGGCCAGCAGCTTGCGCTGGTGCGCCGGATCCTTGTGGAAGATGTCGATACAGGTGCCGACGATGTGGTCGGCATCGAAGGCCGGATACAGGGTCTTGAGCGTGTCCTCGTGGGACTTGAGCAAATCCCGGGTGGTATCGTTGATGTAGGTGATGACCAGTTCCCGGTCGATCATCATGAACGCGGTCTGGGCGCTGTCCAGGGCGCGCTGCAGGCGGAAGGCCTCCTCTTCCTTGCGGCGGCGCTCGGTGTTGTCGTGCCACTGCACCACATAGCCGAGCCGGTTGC
>JALVBM010000148.1 GCA_027010665.1 Chromatiales bacterium | reverse complement strand
CGGGCGAAGGAAAAGGCCGGGGGATGAGCAAGCGTCTGTTCGTCCTCGACTCCAACGTGCTGATGCACGATCCCACCGCCCTGTTCCGCTTCCAGGAACACGACCTGTTCATTCCCATGATGGTCCTCGAAGAGCTGGACAACAACAAGAAGGGCCACTCGGAAGTGGCCCGCAATGCTCGCCAGGCCAGCCGCTTCATGGACGAGCTGATGCAGGGCGCCAGCCACGCCGAGATCGAACAGGGCCTGCCCCTGGACCGCCGCCTGCACGACGTGCTCGAGGAGGAGGACGTCCCGCCAAAGGCCGGCGGCCGTCTGTTCTTCCAGACCGTGGCCTATCCCGGCGCCCTGCCCGACCATCTGCCGGGCAACCTGCCCGACAACAACATCCTCGGCACGGCCCTGGCCCTGCGTGAGAAGATGCCGGATCGGCAGGTCACGCTGGTCACCAAGGACATCAATCTGCGCATCAAGGCCGCGGTGCTCGGCATCCCGGCCGAGGACTACCACAACGACAAGGTGCTGGAGGACGTGGAGCTGCTCTATCGCGGCACCTACGAACTGCCCGCGGACTTCTGGGACCGCCATGCCCGCGACATGGACTCCTGGCTGGAAGAAGGCCGCACCTTCTACCGCCTGAGCGGGCCCGACGTGACCCGCTGGGTGCCGGGCCAGTTCCTGTATGCCGCCGACGGCAGCTTCGAGGCCGTGGTGCGCGGCTTCGACAACGACACCGCCATCATCGAGACGGTGCGCGACTACCGTTCCCCGGCCAATGCCGTGTGGGGCGTCACCGCCCGCAACCGCGAGCAGAACTTCGCCCTCAACCTGCTCATGGATCCGGAAATCGACTTCGTGACCCTGATCGGCATGGCCGGCACCGGCAAGACCCTGCTGACCCTTGCCGCCGGTCTGCAGCAGACGCTGGAGGACAACCGCTACAGCGAGATCGTCATGACCCGCGTGACGGTGCCGGTGGGCGAGGACATCGGCTTCCTCCCCGGCACCGAGGAAGAGAAGATGACCCCCTGGATGGGCGCCCTGATGGACAACCTGGAGGTGCTCACCCACAG
>JALVBM010000147.1 GCA_027010665.1 Chromatiales bacterium | reverse complement strand
AGAGCAGTCCCCCTCTCCCTCCGGGAGAGGGCCGGGGTGAGGGGATCAAATCCCGGAATTCATCCTCCGGGAGACGAAGCCAGGGATGGCGAAGGTAGAGCGAAGCAGGAAGCCAGAGCCGAGGGCCGTGGTGAGTATCACCATCACCACTATCACTGCCCGACAAGGCCTGTCTGCCGAAACAACCAATGAACCAGAAGATTTGTCTCCCTCTCCCTCCGGGAGACGAAGCCAGGGATGGCGAAGGTAGAGCGAAGCAGGAAGCCAGAGCCGAGGGCCCGGGTGAGGGGATAAAAATACCGCCAATTTCCTTGCTTCTTGTAGGCCTCGTCCTACAAAACTTTCCTCCCCGTCCTACAGCCATCCCCCCGGAACCCCTGCATCATGGCAGTAATCACCACCAACACCGAGAGAAAGGAGGCTCACCATGCACGGATTCTTCAAACCCCTGTTTCTTGCATTCACCCTCCTGGCGGCCTTGCCCGCCTGGTCCGAACCGGTCGACATCAATACCGCCAACGCCGAAACCCTGGCGAAGAACATCAAGGGCGTCGGCGCCAAGAAGGCCGAGGCCATCGTCGAATACCGCAAGAAACACGGCCCTTTCAAACGCCCCGAGGATCTCACCCGCGTCCGCGGCATCGGCCCAAAGCTGGTCGAACAGAACCGCGATGTCATCCGCATCGGTCGCCGGCACTGATGCGGATGGCAAGACCGAACCATACAACCCCGACCCGGAAGCGCGGTTGCCCAACCAATTTTTTGTAGCTACAATAAAAGGCGTTGAAATCAAGTCAGTAGGAGCGGCGCAAGCCGCGATTGAATTCCTTGTCGCGCATTGCGCCGTGATATTTTCGGGACACACCTCCAGCTCGAAGATACCCGGCAGGACTACGACGAACGACGCTTCATCGTCTTCGGTTTTGATCCATCCCACACATCATTACCATGAGAAAGGCCAATGAACGGGAAATCAGACGCTTCAAGGAATTCCTGGACCGATCCTGACGACGCGCCGGAACTGGACAAAGCGTTCTTCGAGAAGGCGCAGTGGCATATCGGCGAGCGTCCGG
>JALVBM010000146.1 GCA_027010665.1 Chromatiales bacterium | reverse complement strand
ATGCATTGTCCCTTCTGCGGTGCCGAAGATACCCGGGTCATCGATTCCCGGCTCACCAGCGACGGTTCGCAGGTGCGACGTCGCCGGGAATGCACTGCGTGCAATGAACGGTTTACCACCTTCGAGACGGCGGAGCTGGTGATGCCGCGACTGGTCAAGAGCGACGGGCGGCGCGAGCCGTTCAACGAGGACAAGCTGCGTGCCGGTATGCAGCGGGCCCTGGAGAAACGGCCGGTAGAGACCGAGGCCATCGAGAATGCCGTCAACCGGATCATGAAGCGCATGCGGGACACGGGGGATCGGGAAATCCCTTCGCGAAGGGTCGGCGAATGGGTGATGGACGAGTTGCGGGATCTGGACCAGGTCGCTTATGTCCGCTTCGCTTCCGTGTATCGCGCCTTCGAGGACGTGAGCGCCTTCCAGGAAGAAATCGAACGCCTCCGGCAGATGCCGTCACCGGAGGAGCGACGGCTGCAGCAGTCGTTGTTGCCGGACGAGGACGACGATACCTAGCGTGCTGAACTTGTAATCGGACACCTGTACAAGCCAACAGCGAATGACACCATGCCGGATTTTACCGCCAACGATTACGAATACATGTCCCGGGCCCTGCGACTGGCCGAGAAGGGACTGTATACCACCGATCCCAATCCCCGGGTCGGATGTGTGATTGTGCGCGATGACCGCATCGTCGGCGAGGGCTGGCACGAACGGGCCGGCGAGCCGCACGCCGAGATCGTGGCCCTGGCGGCGGCCGGGGAACAGGCGCGCGGCGCCACGGTCTATGTGACGCTGGAGCCCTGTGCCCATCACGGCCGCACACCGCCGTGTGCCGAGGCACTGGTAGAGGCCGGCGTGGGCCGGGTGATTGCCGCGATGGTCGATCCCAATCCGCAGGTGGCGGGCAAGGGGCTGGGCCGGTTGCAGGAAGCCGGCATCCCGGCCAAGCACGGACTGCTCGAGGCCCAGGCCCGGGCCCTGAACCCCGGTTTCGTCAAGCGCATGGAGACCGGCCGGCCCTGGGTGCGTTGCAAGCTGGCCATGAGCCTCGACGGCCGCACCGCCATGGCCTC
>JALVBM010000145.1 GCA_027010665.1 Chromatiales bacterium | reverse complement strand
ACATGAACATCATTCAGACCCTGGCCGGGGAACTGGCCGCCCGGCCCGCCCAGATCACCGCTGCTGTCGAACTGCTGGACGGCGGGGCCACCGTGCCCTTCATCGCCCGCTATCGCAAGGAGGTCACCGGCGGCCTCGACGACAGCCAGTTGCGAAAGCTGGAAGAGCGCCTGGGCTATCTGCGCGAACTGGAGGAGCGCCGCGAGACGGTGCTGCGCAACATCGCAGAGCAGGGCAAGCTGGACGATGCCCTGCGCGAGGCCATCGAGGCGGCCGAGACCAAGACCCGCCTAGAGGATCTCTACGCCCCCTACAAGCCCAAACGGCGAACAAAGGCGCAGATCGCCCGCGAGGCGGGCATCGAGCCGCTGCTCGACAGCCTGCTAGACGATCCCGGGCAGGTGCCGGAGGCCGCCGCCGAGGCCTTCATCGATGCCGAGGCCGGCTTTGCCGACGCCAGTGCCGTCCTCGAAGGCGCCCGGCAGATCTTCATGGAGCGGGTGGCCGAGCAGGCGGATCTGATCGGCACCCTGCGCGAACGCCTGTGGTCGGACGCCTTCATGACGTCGCAGGTGATCGACGGCCAGGAACAGGCCGGCGCCAAGTTCGCCGACTATTTCGACTATCGTGAGGCCATCAGGGCCATTCCCTCCCATCGCGCCCTGGCGCTGTTCCGCGGCCGCAGCGAAGGCGTGCTGCGTCTGGGCCTGCACCTGCCGGGACAGGACGATCCCGAATCCCCCGAGGCGATGGGCGTGTGCGACCGGGCCATCGCCGCCCACTTCGGGATCGCGCAACAGGGCCGGCCCGCTGACGACTGGCTGGCCGGGTCCGTGCGCTGGGCCTGGCGGGTCAAGGTGGCCATGCAGCTCGAGACCGATCTCAACCTGCGCCTGCGTGAGCGGGCCGAGGAAGAGGCCATTCGCGTGTTCGGCGAGAACCTGCGGGATCTGCTGCTCGCCGCGCCGGCCGGGCCGCGCCCCGTCATGGGGCTGGATCCGGGCCTGCGCACCGGCGTGAAGGTGGTGGTGTGCGACGCCACCGGCAAGCTGCTGGAGACGGCCGTCATCCATCC
>JALVBM010000144.1 GCA_027010665.1 Chromatiales bacterium | reverse complement strand
GTCTCCCGCTTCATGCGCAGGGCGATGAGGAAAACAGCGGTGCGCACGTCGTCCGCCTTGTCGGAAAGCACATGACGCATGGCCGCCCGGGCCTCCTCGAAGGTGAGGTCCTTGCTGTATTCGGGGCCGGTCGCCACCTTCTGGATGGCTTCGCGCATGGCCCGCTCGGCTGCGGTGCTGGACATGTGTCTCTTGACCTTATATTCCGTGTGGAATAAATCCGGGAAAACGGAGTATACAGCAGGGGCTTTCCGGGGCTGTATATCCCTATAGAGGGGGAAATTTTCCCCCCGGCTCCCCCTTTTGAAGAATAACCTAGCAGGTGACTAGGTTATCAACTTCACGATATACTAACGGGCTCCCAAACCCCGCTCAACATGGAGTCCGTTCCCCAATGTCCGAAACCAGCGACGCCGTCGATTTCGCCAGCGCCATGGCCGCCTTCGAGGCCAAGCACTTCTCCCGCGCCGTGCCCCTGCTGACCCCATTCGCCGAGGAGGGCAATCCGGAGGCCCAGCACCGGCTGGCCATCATCTACCAGAACGGCCTGGGCATGGCCCGCAACGAGGAACTGGCCGTGAAGTGGATGCGCGCCGCCGCCGAGCAGGGCCACGCCCTGGCCCAGCACGGCCTTGGCTTCATGTACCTGGAAGGCGAATGCGTGGAAAAGGATCCGGCGGAAGCCGCCAAATGGTTCCGCCTCGCCGCCGAACAGGGCCTCGCCGGCTCCATGACCACCCTGGCCATGATGTACGAACAGGGCAACGGCGTGGATCAGGATCCGGAAGAGGCGAAGAAGTGGTATGCCAAGGCCGGGTTCTGATCCACTTTTCGGCGATCGGATTAATTGACACGGAGGGCACGGAGACACGGAGGGCACGGAGGTCGAATATTTTTCGGTCACCCAATCTATCACCATTCTCCGTGTCCTCCGTGACTCCGTGATCTCCGTGTTTTTTCCACCAAACCACGACAGAGAATTCACTATTCATGCGCCCAGCTCATCTTGCTACTGTTCTTGACAAGGAATTCACCTCCACGCTCGAGGGGCATCACACGCCGGTGATGCTCTGGGG
>JALVBM010000143.1 GCA_027010665.1 Chromatiales bacterium | reverse complement strand
TCACCGCCTTCGACCGCAGCAAGATCGCCGTGGCCCTGACCAAGGCCTTCCTGGCCGTGGAAGGCCAGCAGGCGGCCGGCTCGCGGCGCATCCACGAGACCGTGGAGCGGCTCACCGATCAGGTGGTGGAGAGCCTGTTCCGGCGCCTGCCCGACGGCGGCACCGTGCACATCGAGGACATCCAGGACCAGGTGGAACTGGCGCTGATGCGCGCCGGCGAGCACAAGGTAGCCCGCGCCTACGTGCTCTACCGTGCCGAGCGGGCCGAACAGCGCGCCCGGGCCAGCGAGTCGGAACAGGCAAATCTGCGTGACTTCCAAATCACCCTGAGCGGCGCCGACGGCACGCCCGTGGTGATCGAGCGCAGCGCCGTTCAGGCCCGGGTGGAGGCCGCCTGCGCGGATCTGCCCGGCGCCGACGCAGCGCGCATCACCGAAGCGGCCTGGCGCAACCTCTACGAAGGCATGCCGGCCGAAGAGCTGGACACGGTGCTGGTGATGAACGCCCGCACCCTGATCGAGCAGGATCCGGACTACACCCACGTGGCCGCCCGCCTGCTGCGCGACAGCCTGTGGCGCGAAGCCACCGGCTTTCTGGATCTGGACGCCGACAGCGACTACGCCACCGTGTTTCCCGCCTTCGTCCGCCGCGGCATCCGCGAGGAACTGCTGGACGAGGAGCTGGGCCGCTACGATCTCGCGCGCCTGGCCGCCGCCCTGCGTCCCGAGCGGGATCGCCAGTTCACCTACCTGGGTCTGCAGACCCTCTACGACCGCTACTTCCTGCACCGCGACGGCGTGCGCTTCGAGCTGCCCCAGGCCTTTTTCATGCGCGTGGCCATGGGCCTGGCGGTCAACGAGATCGATCGCGAGGCGCGGGCCATTGAATTCTACGAACTGCTCTCGTCCTTCGACTTCATGAGCAGCACGCCAACGCTGTTCAACTCGGGCACCCTGCGCCCGCAACTGTCTTCCTGCTATCTGACCACGGTGCCCGACGAGCTCGACGGCATCTACAGCGCCATCCGCGACAACGCCCTGCTGTCCAAGTTCGCCGGCGGCCTGGGCAACGACTGGACGC
>JALVBM010000142.1 GCA_027010665.1 Chromatiales bacterium | reverse complement strand
AACTGCCCGAACTGGTCCGCCTCGACTCGCCGGCCCGATCCGTCATGACCGATCTGACCAAGGTTCCCGCGGTCACCATCAGCCCTTCCGCCAGCCTGGCCGAGGCCAACCAGACCATGATCGCCTCGCGGGTACGTCTGCTGCTGGTGGTGGACGACAACCGGAAGGTCGTGGGCCTCATCACTTCGACCGACCTGCTGGGCGAGAAGCCCATGCTCCACGCCCGCAAGATCAACGCCCCGATTCAGGATTTGAGCGTGGCCGACATCATGATCGCCCAGTCGGAGCTGGACGTGCTGGACATGAAAGACGTGGAGCGCGCCCGGGTGGGCGACGTGGCCGAGACCCTGAAAAGCCAGGGGCGCCGGCACGCCCTGGTGGTGGAGCGCACCGACACGGGCATGATGGTCCGGGGCATCTTCTCCTGCACGCAGATCAGCAAGCAACTGGGCACGCCGGTCGAGGACAGCAACGGCCGGGCCGACACCTTCACGGAACTCAAGGAAGTGCTGATGGCATCCTGATTCTGCCGGCCCCGCCGCTGGCGGGGCCCGGCCACCCGCTCAGAACAGGATGTTCAGGCCGAGATAGAAACCGTCGTCGATGGTGTGCGTGCCGGCATTGGTGCCGGTCAGGCTCACGGCAACGCGCTGGATGCCAAGCTGGACCATGGCCTGTTCGGTCACCTGGAAGTTGAAGGTCGCGCCCAGTTCGGTCAGCCCGTCCGCATCGCCGAAGGACACCACGCTCGGCACGAAATAGCCATAGATGCCGAATCCGAAGCCGTTCCAGGACTCGGGCATCATCTCGGCGCCGGCACCGATGCCGAACCCGCCCACCGAAACGTCGGCCGCCGAGCCGTAGTAGAGCCGCGCCCCCACCGAGACGATCACCGGGGCATCCAGGCTCTCGCCCCGCACCTGGCCACCGAGATGGAGCAGGTAGTCGGACGTGCTGTTGCGAACGGAATACAGATAGCCCATGTCCAGTTCCATCCGCCCGACGCTCTGGGCCAGCGACTCGTTCACGTAACGAAGACGGAAATAGTCGTCCCCGAGCTGGATGTTCGCAATATCGGCCCGGGCGATGCCCGTCGCCAGCAGCGTGGCCATCGCCACGAACAGAATACGCGCCATGATGCCGTCTCTCCCGTGCAAGCGGTTGTCCTCCGTCAGGGGGATTGGGGTTGCAGGGCGTCGGAAATCCGACACCGTCTGCAGTCAGGGGGGAATACTGCCAGATTCGTGCCAGGAATAACAAGGCGGTCGGATCAGCGCCGGGCGGCAACCTCGGCAAGACGATTGTGGGCAGCCAGATCCAGGCGATCGCGAACGTGGGGATGGGCCTGGATGAAGTCGAGGAAATCCCGGCATTCGATGCGCAGGGCTTCCACACGGGTCACCGCCTCGACGGTGGCCGTGCGGGGGGCACCGGTCATCACCGACCATTCGCCGAAATAGTCGCCACCCTGCAGGAGTGCCACGTTGAGGGTTTCCCCGGCGATCCGGTGACTGACCCGGGCCGTGCCGTAGATCAGCACGTAGAGGGCGTCTCCGGGCTCGCTCTCGTGCACCATCACCGTCCCGGCCGGAAAGCTCAGCAGGGCGGCCGATTCAATCAGTTCGGTCAGATCGTCCGGCGGAATGCGCTGAAACAGGGGAACGCTGCGCAGGGCCGTTTCGCTCAGACGCTGCTTGTAGCGGGCGATCAGGGCGTGCTGCAGGGGCAGCCGGCCGCTGACGACCCGCTCGAAGATCTCGCCGGGCAGCTCGAGCAGCACGGCCTGGCGACTGACCACGATGCGCGAGATGCGGGGCAGGCGGTAGAGCGCCGCGATTTCGCCGAAGATTTCGCCGGGCCCCAGACGGGCAAGGAGCGCATCGTTGCCGTGGCCCTCACGGACCTCCACCTCTCCCATCACCAGAATATAGACCCGGCTGTCCACCTGATGGCGGGTACAGATTTCCTCGCCGGTGGCCGCGCTGCGCACCCGGCCGTGATCCAGCAGGTACTGCTTTTCCTCGGGGCTCAGCAACTGCCCGAAGGTCCGATGGGCATCGATGGCGGCCCGTGCGGCATCCAGAACGGCTTCGTCGCGTTTCCCTGACATGCGTGCCTCCTCTCGCGGGCGGGCCTGGCGGAATGGCCCGATGGCCTTCACCATAGCGCCGGGAGGGGCGGAAGAAAGGAAACCCTTCACACTTTGCCCACGGGAAAAGGCACCCGCGGTCTTGTCTGTGACGCATTTCGGCCGCTACTATTCCCGTATCCCACGACTCCGGCCAGACCATGATCGTCCCGCTCGCCCGCAGTCCCGACTGGCGTCGCCCCCCCGTCGTCACCCTGGCACTCATTCTCCTGAATGTGCTGGTGTTCTTCGGCCTGCAACTGGACGACGATCAGGCCGAGCACGACGCCTTCGCGTATTACTTCAGCACCGATCTGCCCGAGATCGAACTGCCGGCCTACAAGCGCTACCTGGACGATCCGGACAATCCCACGGCCTTTCCCGGCCTGCGGCTGTACCTGGACGAGGAAGGCAGCGCCTTCGAACAGCAGCTTGCCCGGGTGATGATCTACGACGGCCCGTTCATGAAACGCCTGATCGCCGGCGAGATCATCACCCCCGATCAGCCCGACTTCGCCCGCTGGCAGGAACTGCGCCAGCAGTTCGAGGCGCGGCTCAACGAATCGACTACCTACCGCTTCTCCCAGGTGAACTACCGGGCCTCGCTGCTGACCTCGTTCACGTCCATGTTCCTGCACGGCGGCTTCGGCCATCTGCTCGGCAACATGATCTTCCTGTTCCTGTTCGGCTACGTGGTAGAGGCGGTATTGGGCCGCTGGCTCTACCTGGCCGGCTACCTGCTCTCGGGTCTGACGGCCGACTGGCTCTACTGGATCGCCGAACCGGACTCGGGCCTGCTGGCCCTGGGCGCCTCCGGCGCCATCTTCGGCCTGTCCGGCATGTACGTGGTGCTGTTTGGCCTGCGCAAGATCCGCTTCTTCTACAACCTGCTGTTCTACTTCGGCTATTTCCGCGCCCCGGCCATCATCCTGCTGCCCGTGTGGCTGCTCTTCCAGCTCTATGAACAATACTTTTCGCCCAGCAACGTCAACAACCTGGCCCACATCGGCGGCCTGCTCGGCGGCGCCCTGATCGCCCTGGCCGTCAAGCGCTGGGGGCATCCGCTCATCGACACCGACTACCTCGACGCCGAGGACCGGCAGCGCGCCTTCGAGGAAAAGTACGCCGAGGGGCTGTCCGCCCTGGCCGCCATGGACGCGCCGAAGGCCCGCCGCATCTTCGACGAACTGGCCGCCGAGCAGCCGGACAACGTGAACCTGATGACCCAGCGCTACAACGTGGCCAAGCTCAACCCGAAGAGCGACGAAATCCACGAAGCGGCCCGTCGGATCCTCACCCTGCCCGGCGCCGACCCGACCACCGTGAAGCTGCAGCACGATACCTTCGTGGACTACGTGCGCCGGGTGCAGCCCAACGTGCGCCTGAATCCCGAACAGATGATGAACCTGGCCCTGCGCTTCGCCGCCCGCGGCTTCCTCGAGGACGCCGAGAAGATCATCGTCCACCTCACCAACCGCCTCGGCGACTTCCGCCGCAACCCCGAAGGCCTGATGGCCCTCGCCACCCACTTCCGCCGCGCCGACAACCGCCAGAAGGCGGAGCACTATCTCAACCTGCTGCGCCAGCGCTATCCCGACAGCCCCGAGGCCCGGCACGGGCAGTTGTCGTCGGAAACCGGGAAATAGGGAAAATCCAACGCGGAGGCGCGAAGGCGCAGAGGACGCAAGGTTTTTGAGGAATGAAACAGTCGTTGGTGAAGTCGTGAAACGGAAAAAAACAGGGTTTCCCAACTCGAAAGGCGCGACTGACGATTCACGTTAAACAAAATTCTCTGCGCTCTCTGCGCCTTCGCGCCTCCGCGTTGGATTTTTTAACCCCCCTGGGCTGTTACCTGTTCGATGACGCGCCGGTACGTGCGCACTTCGCCCAGCACGGGCGAGTCGGGATAGCGGCTTTCGATGAAGTCGAGCACCTGGCGGGCGCGGTCGTCCTGGTTGAATTTCTCCGAAAGGATGCGCGCGACCAGCAGGTAGGCCTCGGGGACGCCTTCGTATTTGGGGAAATCCCGGTGCAGGTTGTTGAGCAGTGCCAGGGCGGCGCGATCCTGGCCGTTGTTGGCGAGCAGCTCGGCCATGCGATGCCGCTGTTTCGCATCGCCGAACTTGAATTCCCGATCCAGGCGATAGGCATCGGTGAACACCCGCAGGGCTTCCGAGGGCTTGCCATGCAGCAGCAGGCGCGAGACGTAGTCGGCGCTGTGCCGGCGCAGGCCTTCGATGTCGCGGGTATGGACGAGCAGGCGGTGCAGGCGTTCGCGATAGGCCATCTCGCCCGGCTCGCGGGTGACGAGGGCCAGCAGCCTGTCCTTCGCTTCGTCCAGCTTGCCTTCGTGGAACAGGATTTCCACCTCGCGCAGGCCGGGGATGGCCGGCGTCGCCTCGGGCTCGGCCTCGGCCTCGAAATCCTGCTCCACGTGAAAGCCCAGTTCCTCGTGGTACTGGTAGATGGTGTAGCCCAGCAGGTGGAAGATCACCAGGGTGACGTAGTAGGAAACCAGGCCGCCGATGGGCACGGCAAAGGCCGAGGGCAGGTAGGCCAGGAGCATGCCGCGCACCTCGCCCGAACCGCTCATGAGCAGGAACAGGAACAGCCACAGCAGCAGGTAGGGCGGGCCGATGCGGCGCATCACGTCGAGCAGGATCACGGGATTGATGGCCGACAGCAGGCTGTGCTCGATGGCCAGCACCATGATGGAGGCCGGCAGCAGCAGCGCGCTCAGGAACATCGACAGGAACAGCAGCCCCGTGTGCCCGCTGTTCGCGAGGCTGGCATTGATCGCGTAAATCAGGAACAGGATGAAGAACTGCTTGAAGGGCAGTTCCAGCTCGGTGGCGATCGCTTCCCAGGTGACCGGCACCGCGTCCAGATGGCCCGCCGCGGTGCGCTCCAGCACCACGTAGGCGTACTTGAGAAACACCACGTACAGCACGATCTCGCCGACCAGCCAGCCGACCAGGGTGCGACCGGCCACGCTTTCGATGAGCACCCCGAGGACGGTCAGCCCGAGCATGAACAGCAGCGGATGCAGCTGCAGGGGATAGGCGAAGATGGCCTGCAGCCGCTGCCAGAAGGGTTCGATGACATTGCCGCTGCCCAGCGACTCGGCGGCCTGGTGGCAGACCGGACAATGGGGAGTGTCGCTGCCCTCGGCCTGCATGCAGCGGTGGCAGAAATCGATGCCACAGGCGCGACAGGTCCAGCGGGCGGGAACCGTTGGATGATACTTGCAGAAGATGCGGGCCATGGACTGCCGTGTGCGCCTGCCGGTGAGAAGACCGGTATGGGATATTAGCACAGGGGGTGCGGATTCCGGCCCGACCGGACACGGGGATGGGCAATGTGCAACGCCGCCACCGGCGGCCCGTTCAGTCCACGGACACGGTGCGGGTGCGTGCCCAGTCGCGCAGGGCGTCGATCCGTTCGGCCATCACCACCGACAGGGGCCGGGTCAGTTCGACCTCGGCGAACAGATCCGCGTCGCGCAGGGGCGTGCCGCGGGCATGGGCCGCATACAGCGCGGAGACCACCAGCTGTTCGATCTCGGCGCCGGAAAAGCCTTCGGTGCGACGGGCCAGCTCGCCCGTATTGAAATGCAGCGGATCCTCGCCGCGCTTGCGCAGGTGGATCTCGGCGATGCGCTTGCGGGTGGCCGGATCGGGGAGATCGACGAAGAAGATCTCGTCGAGCCGGCCCTTGCGGATCAGCTCCGGCGGCAGCGCCGAGATGTCGTTGGCGGTGGCCACCAGGAACACGCCCTCGGCCTGTTCCGCCATCCAGGTGAGCAGGGTGCCCAGCACCCGGCGCGAGGTGCCGGCGTCCGAGTCGGAGGTGGACAGGCCCTTCTCGATCTCGTCGATCCACAGCACGCAGGGGGCCATGGCTTCGGCGGCCCGGAGGGATTCGCGCAGGTTGCGCTCGGTCTCGCCATGGTACTTGTTGTACAGCGTGGCGAAATCGAGGCGCAGCAACGGAATGCCCCAGATCCCGGCCACCGCGCGCGCCGCCAGGCTCTTGCCGCAGCCCTGGACACCGAGCAGCAGGATCCCTTTCGGCGCGTCCAGGCCCGGCCGGGGATCGTGAAAGGCGCTGCGCCTTCGCTCCAGCCATTCCCGCAGACGCCGGAAACCGCCGATGTCGGCGAAGCGCTCGGTCTCGAATTCGTAGTGGAGCACGCCCTCCTGGTTGAGCAGTTCGTACTTGGCCTGCATTACCCGGGGCAGATCGCTGGCGTCGATGGCGCCGTCGTCGAAGATGGCCTGGTGGGCAAGGCGCCGCGCCTCGGCGGCGGTCAGGCCGGTGAGATTGTTGATCAGCAGTTCCAGCGCTTCCCGATCGGCGCCCACCTTGCGGCCCGGATGTTCCTGCTTCCAGCGCCGGGCCTCTTCCATCACGATGCGGCGGATGGTCTCCCGATCCGGCAGGCGCAGGCGCACCGTGGCCGCGTAGTTGCCCAGTTCCTCCGGCAGGTCGAGTTCGTGACTGAGCAGGACCACCGTGCGGGGATTGGTCTCGTAGTGCAGGGCGATGTCCTTGAGCAGGCGCACGTTGACCGGGTCGTTCAGAAAGGGGTGGAAGTCCACCAGCACGTAGACGCCCGCCTGGGCCTCGTCGCGCAGGTGGCGCAGGACTTCGTCGGGTTCCCGGTAGCGGCCCTCGAGGGCGAAGTCGAAGGCCAGGGAGGTCAGGCCTTCGGTCAGGGTCCACTTGTACACCGGCCAGGGCAGGCGCTGGCGCAACTGGCGCAGCAGTTCCAGGGCGCGGCGCTCCTCCCGCGTCTGCAGGGCCAGAATGGGGGTACGCGAACGCAGGACGCGTTCGAGATCGTCACGTTCATCCATGACGGGAATAGGCCGTTACGGCACACATCGGGAAATCATAGCAAAAAGACCCCCTCCCGACTCAGTGCTCAACCGGAGGAGAGGGTGTCCAGGCACCAGGCCTGTGAAAGGGGCTGCAGAAAGCGGAACCGGAAATGGCCCCGCATCGGGGGTTCTCCAAACATAGCAGCCGGGGGCGGCATTGCAAGCCGGCGGAAGGCCGCGGAGGCGGAACGTGTGCCAACTCAGTCACTTGCCGTGGGAAACACGCAAAATGCTTTCAATCAGTCCCGGAAGTTGTTGAATTGCAATGGCATTTCGATGTCGGCCTCCTTGAGCAGGGCGATCACCTTCTGCAGATCGTCCCGCTTCTTGCCGGTGACACGCACCTTCTCGCCCTGGATGGCGGCCTGGACCTTGAGCTTGCTGTCCTTGACGAGCTTGACGATCCGCTTCGCCAGCGGCGAGTCCAGTCCCTGACGGATGGTCACGATCTGACGCACCTCCTTGCCCGAGGCCTGGGGCTCGCCGATCTCGAGACAGGCGATGTCCACGCCCCGACGGGCCAGTTTGGTCTGCAGGATGTCGAGCATCTGCTGCAGCTGGAACTCGGAGGGGGCGATCATGGTGATCACGTCGTCGGCGCGCTCGTAGCGCGCCCCGCTGCCCTTGAAGTCGAAACGGGTGCTCACCTCGCGGTTGGCCTGATCCACGGCGTTGGTGACCTCGTGCATGTCGACCTCGGAAACCACGTCGAAACTGGGCATGAACGACTCCTGCGATGAGAACGGAGAAGGATTTTTATCACAGCGGGGGCTGTCGTGCACGGCTTCGGGGAACAGGGGTGGAAATAACACGGAAGGCACGGAGACACGGAGGACACGGAGAAATGTTTGTTGTGTGCGATTGTAGGAGCGGCGCCCTCGCCGCGATCCATGCAGGGACGAGTGACGAGGGCCGAGGGACGAGGAAAAACGGGTTGATTGGCTTCGACTACCTCGCAACTCGTCCCTCGCCCCTCGGCACTGTTCATCGCGGCGAGGGCGCCGCTCCTACAAAAACATCAAAAAATCTCCGTGTCCTCCGTGTCTCCGTGCCCTCCGTGTTCCTTGCAGCGACCCCGAACAAGACCCGCCTATTCCGGCAGGGCGGCGGTGAGGAGCAGTTCGGCCATGCCCGGGAGGGCGCCGGCGTGGCCGAGGAGGTGGATGGGGATGTCGGGGTGGCGGGCCTGGACGGTGGCGACCTGGGCGGGGATGTCCTCACTGACGTGGCGGCCGGCGGAGAGGAACCACGGGAGCACCCGCACTTCACGGGCGCCGGCGGCGATGGCGGCCTCGATGGCCTCGGGGATGGACGGCTCGGCCAGCTCGAGAAAACCGGCGCTGACGGCCAGGCGCTCGCCGGCGAGCCGGCCCAGCCGCCCGGCCATGGCCCGCACCTCGGCGTTGGAGGCCTCCCGGCGGCTGCCGTGGGCCACCAGCACCAGCGCCGTAGCCCCGCTCATGCCGGCTTCTTCCGTCGGGGCGCGGGTCGCACCCAGTCGATGATCTGTTCCGGCAACTGCTCGGGGTGGATCCAGGTCTCGTCGATCACCCGGCCGATCACGGCGATGCCGGCGGCCTTCACCGAAGCCGGATCGCCACTGACGAGGGGATGCCATTCGGGCAGTGCCCGACCCTCGGCGCGCAGGCGGTAGGCGCAGGTGTCGGGCAACTGGTCGAGAATTTCGGGATCGTCTGCCCGGATCACCAGGCAGCCGGGCACCTGGCGGACGCGGTCGGCATAGTCGCGACAGCCGCCACGCTCGGTGTCGAGCAGGCGGCAGGCCACGTTGGTGAAGAACAACTCGCCGGTTTCCTCGTCCTCGAGCTTGAGCAGGCAGCAGCGGCCACAGCCGTCACACAGGGCCTCCCATTCGTCGGAGGTGAGCTGGTGGAGGGGAATGTCCTCCCAGAAGCGGGGCCTCACTGATCGAGGAAACCCACCCCGACGCTGTAGCCGTCGCGGGCATTTTCCACGTGCCGCACCTGTCCCTGCATGTTCAGGGCGTGGGCCTCGCCGCGGGGCACGACGAAGAACCGCAGGTTGAGCACTTCGCCCACCGGCACGGGGCGGTCACTGTAGAGGCGGATGCCGGCCAGGGAGAGATCCTCGGCCTCGAGCAGGGCGGTCTCGCCGTCGCTGTCGGTGACGGTGACCGCGCGGGCGAAGGGGATGCGTCGATGTTTGCGTCGTTCCTGCATGGCGAATCGACTCCTGCGATTGCTCAAAGCATAGCCCAGGGAAACGCTTGCGCCAAGCGCCTCAGGAGGTCAGCCGGGCCTGGCGTTGCCAGATGTCGCGCAGCGATTCCATGGAATGGCGTTCGCCGTGGATTTCGTAGTCCACGAAACTCAGGGAGATCCCCTCGTCGTCGGTGCGTTCCACCTTCATGTTGAAGGCAATCTCGGGCATGGCCGAATCGAGCATCTGCAGCTTGATGTGGGCGCCGATGGGCAGATGGGGCTGTTCCCGCAGTTCCACGTACACCCCCCGATCGGAGATGTTGCGGGTCCAGGCCCGGATCACGCCGAAGGTGGAATGGGTGATGCGCACGCGGGCGCGCACGGGCTTGCGGACACTCGAACGCTTCTCGCGCATCTGACGGTTCAATCCCAGATCGACGAACACGGTATGATTTCCCAGATTCATGATTCTAGCGACTCCCCTTTGGGCAAACCTTTAACTGGCCCGCATTTTGGCGATGATGCCGCGGTGCCAACGTGTGTCGGCGCGTGGTCAGGATTCTTTAATTATCAGGGATTTGCCGCACGAGGGCTTTAGCCTATAGGTCATATCGCCAAGGTTCTGCCTGACAGGGATGTCAGTCCGGGAGCGCGGGAAATCCTTCGGGCCAGACATCCCGATCCTGCCGGCAGTCGTAGCGGCGGCAGCGCAGCGGCCGCTGCGCCCAGATCGTGCATTCGAACGTCTGCCGATCCAGGTGGGGACAGTAGCCGTCCCCGGCATCGCGGGCGATGAAATAGGGTTTCTCCCGGTTCCAGGCCACGTGCCCGGCGGCCACTTCTTCCCGGGTCAGGGCGAAGATGAAGGTGCAGCAGCGGGCCCGGCACTGGTCCAGCACCCTTGCGCACGGCACGTCGGCATCGGGCTCGTCCGGCGCCTCGTCGCCGTAGACGGCGGCCATGCCCATGGCCAGCATCTTCTCCATCACCGAGATGAGCCGCTCGCGTTCCGCAGGATCCAGGGCCTGCCAGTCGGGATCGTCGGCGAACTCCGCCTCCCAGTCGAAATCGTCAGTGGCCACCGGCAGCCTCCGGACAGGCCAGCCGCGGACAACCGGGCCGATCCCGGCCCATGGCCCCGGCGCCGATTTCCCGTCGGGAATCCTGCAGGTTGGCATCGGCCGGCGCGAGCCGCAGGGCGCAGTCGATGGCCCGCACCGCCTGCACCGGACAGGCATCGGCGAGCAGCGCATAGGCCAGGTTGTTCCAGGCCGCGGGATCGCGGGGATCGAGCGTCACGGCCCGGCGGAACGCCTCGCTCGCGCCGGCCACGTCACCCTGATCGTAGAGGGCGTTGCCCCAGGTGAGCCAGGCGCGGGGCTCGTCGGGCCAGGTCCGGACGGCGGCCTGCCAGGCGGCCAGGGCGGCTTCCCGCTGCCCCACCTGTTCCAGATCCGCGGCGGCCGTGAGGTACGCCAGGGGCCGGGCGGTGGCCGGCATTTCGCCGGGCGGCAGGATCACCCAGGCCCGCCGGGCGGCCCGGGCCCAGGTACGCTCGAACGTGCCCAGCGGCGTGACCCACCGCTGCGTGGTTCCGGAGCGCAGGACCACGGTTCCCGCCGGCAGATCGAAGCCGATCAGCACCGCATAGTGCCACTGGGGCGACCAGTCGAAGGCCAGGTTCTGCAGGACCAGCACGGGATGGCCGGCGGCCACCTCGCGCAGCAGATCGGCGAGCTGCGGCGCCAGCGGGTAGACCAGCATGCCGCTCTGGCGGGCGGTCGCCACCATCTCCACGGGCACGCTGCCCTCGCGCGCCGGCAGATAGACGCGGGGGACCAGCGCCTCGGGGCGGACGGGATGGCCGGCATGGGTCAGCACCGTCGCCAGCGCGGCCGGCCCGCACTGGTACTGTTCCTGGGGGAAGAAGGGCACGTCCTCGAGTTCGACCCGCGAAGGCATGTCGGCGGGCACGGCCGAACGCAGGGCATCGCTCTGCGGCGTGCCCGCGCACCCGACGAGCAGGAGGATCAGCAATATCCCGATGCCCCGCACATCGACGGGGGGCCGGGGTCTGCTGCGCGGGAACCGCCTCATCCCGTCCCGACCACGTTCCGGATGCGAACGCCTACTTGTTGATGGGGTGCACGAACGGGAAGACGTCGGTGGCGCCGAGCATGTCGGTGATGATGAAGACGATGAACAGCAGCACGATCAGCCCCAGGATGTTGCCGCCGGCCGGCATTCCGGCCAGATGCCGGTTCACCTGCGCCACCTCGGCATCGGTCATGGCCGCGACCCGGGCATCCACGTCCTCGGGCGAGACCCCCAGGGCCTGCAGTTGCGCCCGCGCCTCGTCCCGGGCGAGCAGGGCCCGCAACTGCTCGCGATCGAGTTCGGCCCGGGCCTGCTGCACGATGGCGGGATTGCCGATCATCGCCGCCTGCAGGGGTGCCAGGGGACCGAGGAACAGGTTCAGCGCCAGGACGGCGCAAAGGATCCTTCGCCAGGTCTGCATGTTTGCTTCTCCAGGATTCGGTTCGGGTACCGGCCGATTATCCGGTCAGAGCCCGGGTGCGACAAGGGTTTCCTATACGCCCAGTTTCTCGGCGTCGGGGGCGCAGACCTTGCACACGTCCGTATAGGGCAAGGCCTGGAGCCGTTCGTCGGAGATGGGCGCGCCACACAGGCGGCAGATGCCATAGGTGCCGTTGTCCATGCGCTCCAGCGCCCGGTCGATCTGGTTCAGCTCTTCCATGCCCTCGCGATCCAGCTCGGTCAGCACATCCTCGTTCTCCAGCTCCAGCGACTGCTCTTCCAGATCCACATCCACCGGCCGATGCCAGGTTTCCTGGATTTCGTTGAGCCGTTGCAGGATTTCCTGCCGTTTCTGTTCCAGCTGCTGGCGCAGCGCCTGATAGTCGGCCATGGACGTTTCTCCTATTCGTTCTCGTGCTTGCGGGTTTGACGGGACAGCTCTTCGAGCATTCTCTCCAGTTTATCGAGCCGTTTGTCGATGCTTTCAAGATGGCGCTGCATCTGTAATTGACCCGGCTCAATGCGCCGGGCGATCTGGCGATCCACGGTGTCCACCTCCTGCTCCACCCGCGTGATCTCGCGCTGGACCTCGTGGCGGACCGTGCCCACTTCCTTCTCCACGCTGCGCAGTTCCCGCTCCACGTCGCCGGTGATCTCCCGGCGGCTGCGGGAGATGAGATAGACGGAGAAGTTGGCCGTGAGGATGGAGAACAGGCCCACCCCGAGCAGGATCAGCATCGAACCGAGGACGCGGCCGGCGGGCGTGGTGGGCACCACGTCGCCGTAGCCGACCGTGGTGACCGTGACCCAGGCCCACCACAGCCCCTCGAAGGGGTTGGCGATGCCCGGATCAATGCCGGCCGCCAGCAGGCCGGCCACGGCGGTCACCAGCAGACTGACCAGGAGGGTGATGCCGAGATTGTTGCGCCGCAGCAGTTCCTGCAGGGTGCGCGAAAGGTTGAACAGCACCTCGAGAGCGATCAGCAGGCGCAGGCTGCGCAGCAGGGCCTGGTAGGGCGTGGAGTCCATCCACAGGACCACCACGCCGACGAGCACGATGACCACGTTCAGCCAGTTGCCGCGCAGATAGCGCCAGCGATCGTCCACCGCCCATGCCAGCAGGCCCAGCTCGACGGCGAAGGCCAGCCACACCAGCCAGTTGGTCAGGGTTTCGATGAAGGGGGTGGACAGCCCCTTGGCGCCCAGATACCACTCCACCAGGATCCACAGGGCCACGCCCAGCATCGGCCATTCGAGTCGCTGGCCCAGCCGCCGGGCGCGGGCGTTCTCGGCCGGATCCACACCGGCCAGGCCAAGGAAACGCAGCACATCCTCGCGCAGCATCAGCCCCCCTCCCCGCTCCTGTCCGCGTGCCGGTCGAATACCGGTCCCAGTACCCGTTCGGCCTCGGTGTAGCCCAGGGCGATCATCTCGTCGGCGCGGTAGAACTCCAGCAGGCGGGCCGCATTGGAGGGGATGTCGATGACGTGATCGGGGGTATAGGCCGCCTGCTTGAAGCGGGAGATGGTCACCTGCATGGCGTCGAAGGAGCGGATGACGACGTTGTACATGTTGATGGATTCCTCGTCGCGCTCGGTGAAACGTTCCAGCAGTTCGTCGAGAAAGGCCCCGATGCGATCCTGGTAGGTGCTGCGGCGATGGTTCTCGGGCGGCAGGGCCGCGGCGGGCGGGTGCACTTCCCGCGGCTCGCCGCTGAGATTGACGGCGATGGTCATGTCGGTGTGGGCGGACATGGTGGGCGCGATGGGGATCGGATTGAGCAGTCCGCCGTCCACCAGCACGCGCCCGCGAATGGTCACCGGCGCGAAGAAGGCCGGCACGGAGATGGAGGCGCGAATGGCCTGGAACAGGGAACCGCGTTCCAGCCACACTTCCTTCTGGTTCTCGAGATCGGTGGCCACCGCGGTGTAACGGATGGGCAGATCCTCGATGTTGGCGTCTCCGAGCAGGCGTTCGAGGGTTTCCATGACCCGGTCCCCGCCGATCAGGCCGCCCCGGCTGAAGGCGAAGTCGATCAGGCGCAGCACGTCGCTCTGGCGCAACGCCCGCACCCAGCGGGTATAGACGTCGAGCGTCCCGGCCGCATAGAACCCCCCGACGAGCGCGCCGATGGATGCCCCGGCGATGACCCGGATGTCCGCGTCGTGTTCGTCGAGCCAGCGCAGGACACCGATGTGGGCCAGGCCACGGGCGCCGCCGCTGCCGAGCACCAGCGAGATCGTGGGTCGCGTCTTGCCGTTCATGGGGAGCCCCCCGTCCATGCCACGAATGGCGACGTCGGAAAGTCTAACAGGAAAGTTCCGGCCGCAGACGCGGCCGGACCGGCGGGAAGCGAAATCAGTGCAGGACCGCTTCCCCGGACTGCTCGACGAAGGCCAGGGCCAGTCCTTCGTCGGTGAGACGGATGCAGGCCATGTCGAAGATGGCATCCATGTTCATGGGCTTGCACTGGAAGCGGCCGTCGCCGTTGCCGGGACGCAGATTGGGCACCCGGTCCAGCAGCACGAACATGCCGCCGTTGGAGAGATCGCGGATCCGGCCGTCCAGGGTGCCGAATACCGGATGATAGAGGCGGACCCGCGCATCCAGTCGCTGGCGCTGATGCAGACGTCGCTCTCGCATGGGGCTTCTCCGGATGAATCGCCAATCCTAAATGTAGCACCGGGTTCGCCTTCCGGCAGCCCGCGCAGGCCAACGCAAGTCATTGATTCACAAGGGCGATAAAATATTTGAATGTGGAATCGGTCCAGACGGAACCCGATCCGGCACGAATGGGGACGACGCGCGTTTCAGTGCGGGGGGATCCGCTCGGGCACGCGCCCGCCGGCCAGGCGGCGGCGGGTGTAGTCGGGTTCGCGGGCATGGTAGACCAGCACGTGATTGGCGATGCGCACGTGATCGCCGTGTTCCAGCCGGTGCCAGGTGATGCGCCTGCGGTTGACCAGGGTGCCGTTCTTGCTGTCGAGATCCTGGAGATAGTAGTCGCCTTCGATGTGGACGATCTGGGCGTGGGTGCGGCTGGCCTGGGGCGAGCGCAGCACGATGTCCAGTTCCGGATGCCGGCCGATGAGCAGCCGGGACCGGTCGAGCAGGTAGCCCTTCACCGGCCGGCCGTGACGATAGACGATGATGCGCGGCACGAAGGCCGGGGTGCGGGGATGGGGCCCCGGCAGCAGGCACGGCGGCTGGGGCTGGTCCTCGAGGGCCGATGGCCGGCGCGCCCAGCCCAGCTTGTCCAGCGCCGCGTCCAGGCAGGCCGAGTCCACGTGCCGGGTGTTGCGCATGCAGGCAGCGGTCAGCAGCATGTCGCAGAGGATGTTGATGCGCCGCGGAATGCCGCCGGTGTGGTGCAGTATCCCGGCCAGCAGTTCGTCCTCGAAGTCCACGCACTGTCGGCAGCCCGCGGTGAGCAGGCGAAACTCGATGTAGCGGCGCACTTCCTCCTCGTCGAGCGGCGTGATGTGGGCATGCAGGCGGATGCGTTGCGCCAGGGCGGCGTGTTCCGGCCGGGCAAGCCGTTCGACCAGCTCCGGCTGGCCGCAGAGCACGATCTGCAGGATCTTGCGGCCATGGCATTCGAGGCCGGCGAGCTGGCGGATCTCCTCGAGCACTTCGGGACGCAACTGCTGGGCCTCGTCCACCGTCAGCACCACCCGCTTGCCGGCATAGTGGGCTTCCTCGGCGAAGCGTCGCAGGGCCGCCTGCAGCAGGGCCTTGTTGTCGGCCGGCGCTTCGATGCCGAACTGCAGGCAGGTGGCGACCAGAAACTCCCGATCGTCGAGCTGGGTCTGCTGCAGGCGCGCCACCAGCACCTCCTCCGGCGTCTCGCCCAGCACGTGCTCGAGCACCATGGTCTTGCCCACGCCGGGCTCGCCGGTGAGCACGCCGATGCCGTCGGCCGCCTGCAGCAGATAGTTGAGATAGGCCGAGGCCTGGGCGTGACCGTCGCCCATGAAGAAATAGCGGCTGTCGGCCGTCAGCCGGAACGGCAGATCATCGAGCTGGAAGAAATCGCGATACATGGCCATCTCGGCGGGCGTGGCCAGTCTTCCTGCGCCACGGGATTCCGGTCCTTTTGCCTGCTTCGACCCGAAAGATTCAGCATGCCGCCGCGGGCCGGAAATGTCCAGATGCCAGCAGTAGCCTGCTCGGGAATCAGGATGTTCGGCTCACTACCGCGGTTCCCTGCATGGCATCGGAACGAACCGGCTTCCCGTAAAAACGTTTTTCAGTGGCTCCCCCGCCGCCAGGCCTCGGCCTCGATGAAGACCCGCTTCACCTTCGGGAAGCGTTCGCGGATTCGGGCATCGAGCTCGGCGATGGTGCGTTCGATGTCGCCGGCGGCCACGTCGTCCCGGAAGTCCACGGCGATGTTGACCAGAATGTAGTCCGGTCCCATGTGCATGGTCAGCACCTCGTTGACGTGCTCGATGACCGGACAGGCCTCGAGGATCGCGCGGATCCCTTCCACCACCGGCGCAT
>JALVBM010000141.1 GCA_027010665.1 Chromatiales bacterium | reverse complement strand
ATTCCACCATGGCGCAATTGATGAGCGCCGTGCGTAGATTCATGGAGGCTGTTTCACCATTTCCAGGCAGCAAGCCAGGCTACGCTTGATAATGAAGTGACCTGATATTCGGATCACTTATTTAGTTCCCAGTTCCTAGCCCCTGTTCTTATATACTTCCCGAATGGATTCGGCCTACCTCACGCCGCTGTTCGACTGGCTGCAGGATCACCCGCTGACGGCGTTGCTGCTGGTGTTTCTGACCGCCTTCGGCGAGTCGCTGGCCTTCGTGGGGATCATCGTGCCGGGCGCGGTGCTGATGGTGGCCTTCGGGGCGCTGGTGGCGCTGGACGTGATGCCGCTGGGGGCCACGCTGGTGGCGGCCATCCTCGGTGCCATTGCCGGTGACGGGCTGAGTTACTGGCTGGGCGCCCATTACCACGAAAGGCTGCGCACCTTCTGGCCCTTTTCCCGGCATCCGGAACTGCTCACCCGGGGCGAAGCCTTCTTTCACC
Source organism: Chromatiales bacterium (assembly GCA_027010665.1). GTDB lineage: Bacteria > Pseudomonadota > Gammaproteobacteria > UBA6429 > Thiohalophilaceae > JALSSV01. Next base: position 592 of record JALVBM010000141.1, on the reverse strand, counting down.
GCCACGGCGGCAAGAGCGTGCTGTTCGGCCGCTTCTTCGGGCCGGTGCGGGCGGTGGTGCCGGCAGTGGCGGGGATGCTGGGAATGCCGGCCGGGCGCTTCCTGCTGGTCAACGTGATCTCGGCCATTCTCTGGGCACCGACCTATCTGTTGCCGGGGCTCGTCTTCGGCGCCTCGCTGGAACTGGCCTCGGAGTTCGCCGGCCGCTTCACGGTGTTGCTGGTGGGCCTGCTGGCCGCGCTGCTGTTCACCGGCTGGCTGATCCGCCAGCTCTACCTGTGGCTGCAACCGCTCACCCTGCGCGCCATGGCCCGACTGCTCGACTGGAGCCGCCGGCATCCCCTGCTGGGCGAGATCCCGGCGGCCATCGTTTCGCCGAGCCATCCGGAACTGCGTGGCCTGGCCCTGCTCGCGGTCCTGCTGCTCGTGGCGCTGGCGGGTTTCGCCCTGCTGGCCCATTTCCAGGATCGCGTGCCGCTGATTCACAACCTCAACCTGCTCATCTTCAACAGCCTGCAGGCGCTGCGTTCGCCACCCTTCGACAGCGTCATGGTATTTCTCGCCGGCCTGTCCGATCCCGGCCTGTTGACTGC
>JALVBM010000140.1 GCA_027010665.1 Chromatiales bacterium | reverse complement strand
CAAGCGCCTTGGGGTATACTCGGCGAAAAAACCGACAGACAACATGATTGCCATCGACACGCTGCTGCATGCCCGCTGGATCGTCCCGGTCGAACCGGAAGGCGCGGTACTCGAACACCATGCCCTGACCATCCGCGACGGGCGCATCGAGGCCCTCCTGCCCTCGGCCGAGGCCGAATCCCGCTATCGCGCCGAGCAGACCCTGCGCCTCGACAACCATGTTCTGGTTCCCGGGCTCGTCAACACCCACACCCATGCGGCCATGAGTCTGATGCGGGGCCTGGCCGACGATCTGCCGCTGATGACCTGGCTGCAGGACCACATCTGGCCGGCCGAGAAAGCGAACGTCAGCGCCGATTTCGTCCATGACGGGACGCTCCTGGCCTGCGCCGAGATGATCCGCTCCGGAACCACCTGCTTCAACGACATGTACTTCTTCCCCGAGGAAGCCGCCCGGGCCGTGGATCAGGCCGGGATGCGGGCGGTGATGGGGCTCATCGTCATCGACTTCCCGAGTGCCTGGGCGCAGGACGCCGACGACTACCTGCACAAGGGCCTGGCCCTGCACGACGAACTGCGCGGCCATGCCCGGATCCGGACCGCCTTCGCGCCCCACGCCCCCTACTCGGTGGCCGATGCCCCCCTGCAGCGGATCGTGACCCTGGCCGAGGAACTGGATCTGCCGGTGCACATGCACGTGCACGAGACCGCCACCGAAGTGGCCCAGTCCCTGAAGGACCACGGCAAGCGCCCCCTCGAGCGCCTCGATGACCTCGGCCTGCTCGGACCGCGACTGGTGGCGGTGCACATGACCCAGCTCACCGAGGCCGAGATCGCCCACTGCGCCGAGCGCGGGGTGCACGTCGTTCACTGCCCCGAATCCAATCTCAAGCTGGCCAGCGGCTTCTGTCCGGTGGCCCGGCTGCGGGATGCAGGCATCAACGTTGCCCTCGGCACCGACGGCGCGGCCAGCAACAACGACCTGGACATGCTCGGCGAGCTGCGCACCGCCGCCCTGCTCGGCAAGGGCGTGGCCAGCGATGCCAGCGCCCTGCCCGCCCATGCGGTCCTGCGCATGGCCACCCTGGA
>JALVBM010000139.1 GCA_027010665.1 Chromatiales bacterium | reverse complement strand
GAACCCCGCGCCGCAGACCGCCGTCGAGGTCAAGGAGCAGGTGAGCGGCCTCACATCCGGGAGCTATCGCTGGTACGTCGAGGCCATCGACGAGGCCGGGAACGTCTCGATGAGCGAGGTGCGCACGTTCAAGGTCGAGGTGCCCTGACGGGATGGCGTGTTCGTCGGCTCCGGGTTCGGAACGAGCGCGCCCACCTGGGCAGGCCCGACGATCCACAGGTTCATTGCCGAATTGAGGCTTGTGAGGTATGGAAGATGCGATTACGTCCGCCAGGCGTGATCGCAGACGGCGGTCGTTTGCCGGATTGAGGCCACGGTGTGGCGAGATCCGTCTGCCGCGCAAACCGGGCAGGTCGAGAGCCGAAGACGGATCGAAGGGCGTGCGCCTCTGACCGGGTTCATTCGAGCGCATCCCTGCGATGCGGATACCGATTCGTATTGCCCCCGCGGAGGAATCTGCCGCGGCGTGGCGTGCGGCGGACCGATCCGGTATGTTCGGGCGGGATTCCTGTCCACGCGAGGAGCGATCCGATGCGCCGCCGCATTCTCTGTTGCCTGCTGCTTCCCCTTCTGTTTTTCGTATCGATCCCCCATGCCGATGAACTGCCCCGGCATGGGGCCATCGCCACGGCCCATCCCCTGGCCACCCGGGCCGGTTTCGAGATCCTCGCGGCCGGGGGCAACGCCTTCGATGCGGCGGTGGCGGTGAGCGCGGCGCTGGCGGTGGTGGAGCCCTATTCCTCGGGGCTGGGCGGCGGCGGGTTCTGGCTGCTGCAGCGGGCCGGCGAGACGAAGGCCGCGATGCTCGACGGGCGGGAGGTGGCGCCGCAGGCGGCGAGCCGGGACATGTACCTGGATGCGCAGGGCAACGTAATCCCGGGCGCCTCGGTGGACGGTCCGCTGGCGGCGGGGATCCCGGGCGTGCCGGCAGCCCTGGACCGGCTGGCGCGGGAATACGGGCGCCTGCCGCTGGCCCGTTCGCTGGCCCCGGCCATCCGTCTGGCGGAGCGGGGCTTCACGGTGAGCGAGCACTATCGGCGCATGGCCAGATTCAGGCTGGAGGTGCTGCGGGCCTCGCCGGAAGCGGCGC
>JALVBM010000138.1 GCA_027010665.1 Chromatiales bacterium | reverse complement strand
CCGCGCGGATCAGCGAGCTGCAGCAACAACTGCAGGCCTTTCGGCAGCGGCGCCAGCAGGCCGAGGCGCAGCGCGATGCCTGCAACCGGCTGGTCAACCTCCAATGGTCGGACATCGACGTGGGCGCGGCACTGGACCGGCTGAACAGCATCGAGCGCCAGATCCGGGCCCTGCAGGAAGGCAACGCCGAGCTGCGCAAACTGGGCGAACGCCTGAACCGGCAACGGGAACGGGTCGCCACGCTGGAAAAGGAACTGACCGATCTGCAGACCGAACTGGGCATGGCACGCCGGGAACGCGAACGCCAGGTTGCGCGCCGCGCCGAGGCCGAGACGCGCCTGGCCCAGTTTCCGCCGCTGGACACGGACATCCGCGCGCAACTGGGCGGGCGTTTCGCGGCAGTCGGCGAGCTGCGCCTCGAACGCCTGGACGAGCGGCGCCGCAGGGTGGAGCGCGATCTCAACAGCGAACTCAGGATCCAGCGGGAACAGCGTGCCGCCCATGTCCGGCGCATCGAGAAGGCCTTCGCCGACTTCCAGCGCGAATGGCCCCAGGCGGCGGCCGACATGGATGCCACCCTTGCCTCGGCGCCGGATTTCCTCAGGCTGCTCGAGGGCATCGAACGGGACGGCCTGCCCCGACACGAGAAACGCTTCTACGACATGCTGCGGGAGCAGAGCAGCGAGAACCTTGCCGCGCTCAGCACCTATCTTTCCCAGGCCCGCAAGGACATCCGCAACCGCATGGAACTGGTGAACGAGGGCCTGCGGCATGCCGAGTTCAACCCGGGCACGTATCTGCAGATCGAGGTTAGGGAACGAAACCTGCCCGACGTGCAGGACTTCCTGCGCAGTGTGAAGGACATCCTCAGCTACGCCTTCCAGGCCGAGCCGGCCAAGGCGGAGCGGCGCTTCGATCGTCTCAAGCAACTGGTCGGGCGCCTGGCCGGCGACACGGCCGAAGACCGGCGCTGGCGGGATCTGGTGCTGGACGTGCGTCAGCACGTGGAGTTCCTGGGCCGCGAAATCAACGCCGAAGGCGAGGAAGTGGAAATCTACCGCTCCGGCGCCGGCAAGTCCGGCGGCCAGCGGGAGAAGCT
>JALVBM010000137.1 GCA_027010665.1 Chromatiales bacterium | reverse complement strand
ACAGTTGCAGGATCCGTGCCGTGCGCTGATCGTTTTCCTCGGCGTTGCGCATCATCTTCACCTGCATCTCGAACTGGCGGGCCAGCTCGATCATGTTCACCAGCTCCGCGGCGGCATTGACGTTGCTCGCCTCCAGCGTGCCGGACACCACTTCCACCGCCGCATCGGCCTCGGCCGGTCGCCCGTCGCGGGTGCGGAACAGGCCGTCCGCTCCCTTGACCAGATCGGCAAGCGGTGGCCGCACCAGCTTGATGCGATCCACCTGCACGATGTCGTTGGCCGTGCCTTCCCGCGGCGTGATGCTGAGGGTGCCATCCTTGCCGATCACCACCTGGGCCGCCTCGGGCACGGTGATGGGTCCGTTATCGCCCAGCACTGGCAGGCCCGATGCCGTGATCAACTGGCCAGCGGTATTGATCTCCAGTGCGCCGGCACGGGTGTAGGCCTCGCGTCCGTCCATGCCCTGCACGGCGATCCAGCCCTCGCCATTGACGGCGATATCCAGTTCCCGGCCGGTGGCCTGCAGCGGACCGGGCGTGAAGTCCACGCCGGCCTTCTCGGTCATGGCGAACACCCGGGTGGGCAGGCCGTGCCCGAACAGGGGCATGCTGCGCATGGCCGCCAGGTCGGCGCGGAAACCGCCGGTGCTGACGTTGGCCAGGTTGTTGGCTGTGAGCTGCTGGGCCCGCTGGATCTGGCGGGCGCCGGTCATGGCGGTGTACAGCATGCGATCCATGGTTCAGTCCTTGCGCTTAGCGGATGTTGATGACGGTCTGGGTAATGGTGTCGGCGGTGCTGATCATCTGCGCGTTGGCCTGGAAGTTGCGCTGCGCGTGGATCATGTTCACCAGCTGCTCGGTCAAGTTGACGTTGGAATTCTCCAGCGCCCCCGACTGCAGCACCCCGAGACTGCCGGAGCCGGGCGTGCCCACCAGTGCCGGACCGGAGGAATAACTCTCCGCCCAGGAGGTGTCGCCCAGCGGCCGCAGGCCCTGCGGGTTCTTGAAGTCGGCCAGGCTCACCTGTCCGATGACCTTGGACTGGCCGTTGCTGTAACGGGCCTTGATGATGCCCTGGTCGTTGATGTCGAAACCGCTCAGTCGCCCGGAGGTGAAGCCGTTCTGTTTCAGTGAGCTGACGTTGAAGCGGCTGCCAAACTGGGTGATGGGCGTGGCCGAGAGCAGGTTCACGGTCAGGTTGAGCGGATCGGCACCGTTGCCAATCTGGATGTTGTCGTACTGGATGGTGCCGGGCGGCACCGGCGTGCCGTTGATGCTGGCCAGGGCGCCGGCGCCGTCGAACATCAGGGTGTCGGCGCTGTAGGGCGGCTGCTGGGCGCCGCGGGCATCCTTGCCGTCAACGAACAGGTAGGTCTGCCATTCATTGGGCTGGGCGCCCTTCACGTAGTACATGGTGGCCAGGTGGGCTGTGCCCAGCGAGTCGTAGATGGTCAGCGAGGTGGAATGGTTGAAGGAGTTGGGCACCTCCGGATCGAAGGGCGCGGTGGTCGGCGGCGACTGGGAGCTGTCGAGGTTCACGCCCACATCGATCATGTCGGTGGCGTTGGGCTGGATGTTGGCGTTGTCCAGCCGCAGGGGGCCAACCGCCCCGGTGATGTTTCCCTGCTCGTCGGCATTGTTGACGATCAGCTTCTGGTTGGCGTTGTTGACCACGTAGCCGTCGCGGTCCACCTGGAAGGAGCCGGAACGGGTGTAGCTGCGGGTGCCGTTCTCGTCCAGGATGAAGAAGCCGCGGCCGTTGATGGCCAGGTCCAGCTTGTTGTCGGTGAAACCGATGTTGCCCTGGCCGAATTGCTGGGTCACAGCGGCCAGGCGCACGCCGGCGCCGATGGAATTGGAACTGCCGCCTTCGGTCGCCGCGTACACGTCGGCGAACTCGGCGCGGGACTGCTTGAAGCCGGTGGTGCCGGCGTTGGCGATGTTGTTGCCGATGACCTTGAGTTCTTCACTGGCGGCATTGATGCCGGAAAGGGCGGAACGAAATGGCATGGTGTTTCTCCTTCTGTGAGGAATCCGGTTACAGGATCTGCTTGATGTTGTTCATGCTGGTGCTGCCGGCATGGCCGAGGTTGAGGGTCATGGGCTGCCCCGGCTGGCCGAGCGAGACACTCTCGACGGCATCTACCACCAGGGTGTTCACGGCCTGGGGCTTGCCGTCCACCAGGGCCTCGGCCGTGATGTGGTAGCTGCCGGCCGGCGCCCGTCGTTCGCTGTCGGCCTCGCCGTCCCTGCCCGGGACGGTCATCTTGCCGTCCCAGCTGAAGTGCACGGTCCCGGCGGTCTTGCTGCCCAGATCCAGGGTCTTGACCAGCTCACCTTTCGCGTCGGTGATCTTGATGCTGAGGTTGCTGGTGCTGGCCGGCAGCTCCACGGCCCCCTTCAGCGGCCCCTGCTCGGGCAGCTCGGTCTCGTTGCCCGGCACCAGTACCCGGCGCCCGACCATGCTCGAGGCCTGCAGCGCCTGGCTGGACTGCAGGGCCGCGGACAGATCCTTGAATTCGTCCTTGATGTCCTTGAGCCCGGTCACGGCACTGAACTGGGCCATCTGGGTCAGGAACTCGCCGTTCTCCATCGGCTTGAAGGGATCCTGGTGATTGAGCTGGGTGGTCATCAGCTTCATGAAGTCCTCCTGACCCAGGTGCTGCTGCTTGAGCGGCTTGTCGGCCGTCTTCAGCCCCAGGCTTTCGAAGGACGTGGCGTTGGCTTTGTCGATCTCGTTCATGGTCTTCTCCGGATTACTGACCCAGCGACAGGGTCCGCATCAGCATTTCCTTGGCGGTGTTCATCACTTCCACGTTGGTCTGGTAACTGCGGGAAGCGGAAATCATGTTGGCCATCTCCTCGACGACATTGACGTTGGGCATGTACACATAGCCCTCCGCGTCGGCGTTGGGATTGCCGGGGTTGTATTCGCGGCGCAGCGGCGTCTGGCTCTCCACCACACCGAGCACGCGCACACCGACGGCCGTGCCGTCGCTGGCATAGGGATCCTTCAGGATCTGGCCGAACACCGGCTGGCGCGCACGGTAGGTCTGGTCGATGCTGCTGCTGGCGCTGTTGGCGTTGGCCAGGTTGCTCGAGGTGGTGTTCAGGCGCACCGACTGGGCGTACATGCCGGTGCCGGCGGTATCAAAAACATTGAACAGGCTCATGCTCATTCACCTCGGAACGCGGTCAGGTAGGTATTGAACTTGCCGGACAGGAAGCGCAGGGTGGCCAGGTAGCGCACCGAGTTCTCGGCGAACTGGGCCATCTCCACCTGGGTCTCGACCGTGTTGCCGTCCAGCGAGGGTTGCACCGGCTGGCGATAGAGGATCTCACCGTCGGGCGAGAATCCCGCCGGCTGCAGGTGACCGGCCCGGGTCACCGCCAGCGGGCCACCGGCCAGCCCTTCCTCGGCCGCGGCCATGGCGGCGCGGAAATCGATGTCGCGGGCCTTGTACCCGGGCGTGTCGGCATTGGCCAGGTTGGCCCCGAGCAGCTCCGCCCGCCGGGCCTGCAGGCTCAGGGCCCGGGTGTGAATGTCGATGGTCTTGTCGATGCTCAGTGGCATGGTCGCGTCTCTTTCAGGGTCTGCCCGAAAGCTGCAACGCCCGTGCCAGGATTGATTCAGGGAGGATTATCAGCAACTTGCAGCACAACCGCGGCAAGGAAAACGGCACGCCGGCAAGGGGTTGCCGGACAAAATCAGGGACGAGGGACGAGTGGCGAGGAACGAGGAAAAGCGTTTGTGCTTGGCTACGATTCCTTTTTGTAGGCGCGACGCACAGCCGCGATTCCGATGTAGGCTGCGTTCGCGAAGCAACGCACCGAAACGGTCTGACCCACGCGGTCAATCCTTCTTTCGATACACCACCCCTTCCGGGAACCGCACCATCTCGTAGGCACGGGAATAACCACTCGGGGTCTCAGAGCCACCCAGGAACAGATAACCGCCGGGATTGAGCACCTGGGCCATGCGGTCGAGGATGTCGCGCTTGAGTTCGCCGGAGAAATAGATGAGCACGTTGCGGCAGAAGATGATTTCAAACCGACCGAGCAAGGCATAGCTCTTGAGCAGGTTGAGTTCGGTAAATCGTGTGCGGGCGCGGATTTCGGGGCGCACGACCCAGCCGCCATCGCCACTGTCGGTAAAGAAAGCGGCCTTGCGTTCGGGACTGAGGCCCCGGGCCATGCTCAGATCGTCGTACTTGCCTTCCCGCGCCTGCCTGACCACGCTGGCGGAGATGTCCGTGCCGACGATCTCCACCCGCCCCGGCAGGGCGCCGGGATTGGCCTTCTGGAACTCGTGCACCACCATGCTGATGGAATAGGCTTCCTGGCCGGTCGAACTGGCCGCCGACCAGATCCGCAGGGGGTTGACCTTGCGTTGTGCCAGCTCCGGCAGAATGCTGTTCCTGAGCATCTCGTAGGGATAGCCGTCCCGAAACCAGCTCGTCTCGTTGGTGGTCATGGCATCCACCACCCGCTCCTGCAGGCGCCGATCACGTCCCTGCCGCAGGGCCTCGAGAAGTTCACCCAGGGAGGCGAACCCGAATTCCTCGGTCAGGCGGTTGAGCCGGCTGGTCACCAGATAGTGCTTGTTGTCGCCCAGCACGATGCCACTGGCTTCCTCGAGAAACCGGCGGAAGGTATCGTATTCCTGCGGGGAGATGACGCTGGTGCTCACGGTGGCGGCGGTTCCCTGTGCGGGGGTGGGCGGCATTCAGGCCAACCCCTTCATTTCCAGCAACCGGTTCACTTCCGTGGCCAGTTCGTCGGCATTGAACTTGGGCACGAACAGATCGGCACCCACCTTCTGCACCATGTTCTTGTTGAACACACCGCTCAGAGAGGTATGCAGCAGCACGGGCAGATCGGCCAGCCGATCGTCGTTGCGAACCTCGGTGGTCAGGGTGTAACCGTCCATCTCCGGCATTTCCACGTCGGAGATGAGAATGTCCACGTGCTCGCGCAAGGCATCACCCTCCGCCACCCAGGCGCGCAGGGTCTCCAGCCCTTCCCGGCCGTTGGCCGCCAGGGTGCATTCCATGCCCAGCTGTTCGAGGGTACGCTTGATCTGGTTGCGGGCCACGCTCGAATCGTCCACCACCAGCACCCGAATGCGCCGTTCGCTGAGTGCCGTGTAATCCTCCGGTTCGCTCAGATCGGTATTCACACCGGTCAGTTCGGCCAGCACCTTCTCCACGTCGATGATCTCGACCAGCTCGCCATCCACTTCGGTTACCGCGGTCATGTAGTTGTGCCGCCCCAGCCCGCGCGGCGGCGAATTGATTTCCTTCCAGTTGAGGTTGACGATCCGATCCACGCCCGAAACGAGAAAGCCCTGCACGGCACGATTGTATTCGGTCACGATGACGAAACATTCGGCCTCGTCGGGCAGGGCGCGCTTGCCGATGGCCTGGGCCAGATCGATGACCGAAATGGTCTGCCCCCGCAGGTTGGCCACGCCCCGCACCACGGGATCGGCATTGGCCATCCGCGTCAGGGCCGGACACTGGATCACTTCCCGCACCTTGAAGACGTTGATGCCAAAACGCTGGCGGCCGCCGAGCCGGAACAGCAGCAGTTCCATGCGGTTCTCGCCCACCAGATTGGTGCGCTGGTCCACTTCAGCCATGATGCCGGCCATGTTGCCTCCGGGAGTTGCCTGTTCGGATTCTGTACCCCTATCGGCGCCGGTTGGGGAAGCTTGAGCGGGGTTACGGCGTTTTTTGTTGATGGCACGGGCATTGCATCAAACCCTGCAGTTTCCGCACACCGGCAGGAGAGCCGCCATGAATCACGACCGCGCCGCAATCCGTTCCCTGTTGGGCCTGCTGCTGGCGGGCCTGCTGGGCCTGAGCGGACCGGCCCAGGCTGCCTGGCAGTCGACCGAGAGCATCCGCCAGGCGGCAGCCGATTTCCTCGAACGGCAATACGACGACCCCGACACCCGGGTGGAAATCGGCCACCTGGATCCGCGTCTGCGACTCACCCGCTGCCGCCAGCCGCTGATCGTGGCGCGCCTGCCGGGCGCCCGGGAGGTGGGGCGCAGCAGCCTGCAGATCCGCTGCCCGGATCGCCCCGGCTGGAAAATCCATCTCGGCGTGCAGATCCGCCGCTTCGACACGGTGCTGGTGGCCCGTCACAGCCTGCCGCGGGGCACCCTGCTCGCGGCGGAGGACGTCATGGCAGTCCGGCGGGACGTCTCCGGCCTCAATGGCGGCTATTTCCGCAGCGTGGCGGAAATCCGCAGCATGGTGGCCCGCCGCAGCCTGCGCAAGGGCCGGGTGCTGACGCCGGCGGTGGTCACGCCACCGAAACTGGTCAGGCGCGGCCAGCTGGTCACCATCCTGGCCCGTGCCGGAAACCTCACCATCCGCGTGCGGGGCAAGGCCCTGGCCGATGGCCGGCGGGGCGACACGATCCGGGTGCGCAACACCCGCAGCCGCCGGGAACTGCAGGCGACCGTGGTCGATGCGGGCACGGTGCAGGTCAACCTGTGACCGGCGGAGTCACATGCCGTATGCTGAGGGTGCCTAAAGTTTCCCCCGGGCAGGACGATAATCCACACAGAGAAAGATCCAGGAGCAGTTTTCATGGCCAATGACATTACCGGCATCCATTCCGCCCGCACCGGTCAGGCAGGCGACCGGACCACGCGCCGCCTCGACGGCGACAGCGGCCGCAGCCAGCCGGGCACGGGTGCCGGCAGTTCCGGCGGTGGCGACGACAAGGTCAGCCTGACCGCCACTGCCGCCCGGCTCAAGGATCTCGAACAGCGTCTGGCCACCGACTCGCCGCCCTTCGATGCCGAGCGCGTGAACCGGATGAAACAGGCCATTGCCAGCGGGGAATACCGCGTGGATGCCGGACGGGTGGCCGACAAGATGATCGATTTCGAGAAATCCTTCGACGAGTAGGCCCCCATGACGCCTCCCATGCTGCCCGTCCTGCAGGACATCGCCGCCTACCTGGACGAACTGCGATCGGCGCTGGTATCCGAATACGAAGCCCTCACTGTCAACGACGCCGAACGCCTCACCGCCATCGCCGATACCAAGCAGCGCCTGAGCGACATCCTCGGCGATCTGGACCGGGAACGCAGCGAACTGCTGCGGGAAGCCGGCCTGGATCTGGGGCGCACCGGCGTGCTGGCCTACCTGGATCGCCAGTCGGCCAGCGACCGCGAACCCCTCGACGTGCTCTGGCAACGCATCGAAACCCTGACCCGGGACTGCCGCCGCCTCAACCAGATCAACGGCATCGTCATCGAAAAGCGCCGCCGCCGCGCCGAAAACACCCTGCGCATCCTGCAGGGGCAGACCGGCGACAGCGATCTCTACACCCCCCGCGGCACGACGCCCCGTCGTCCCGGCCCCGGCCACACCCTGGCCAAGGCCTGATTCCCCGGATGACCCGTGCGGGTCGAGCGGTTAGAATAGCCGCGCACGGCCCCGGTAGCTCAGCTGGATAGAGCGCACCCCTCCTAAGGGTGATGTCGGACGTTCGAATCGTCTCCGGGGCGCCATCCGCCATTGAAATCCACCCCATCGCCACCCATGAAACACCATGGCAACCCGGTACACACCGGCGCCACTTGATCCGGATCAGGGCAAACCACGCCGAATCCGGGTTAAGCAGATACTCAACGACAACCAAACAAAGGGGAACCTCATGAAACCAACCTGGATTCTCGTCGCCGACAGCAGCCGCGCCCGCATCTTCACCGCGGCCACCCCTTCCGCCCCCCTGGAGGAACTCGAGGATCTGACCCACCCGGAGAGCCGCGAACACGAACAGGAACTCGTGACCGATCTGCCCGGCAAGCACCGCAACGACACCGGCATCGGCGCCCACGGCTTTCAGGACGAAGTGGAACCCAAGGACCAGGAAAAGATCCGCTTCGCCAAGTACCTGGCCCGGCACCTGGACGAGGGCCGCAACCAGAATCGCTACCAGCAACTGATCATCGTCGCCGCCCCCTCGTTCCTCGGCCTGCTGCGCAACGAAATGAGCGAACCGACCCGCAAGCTGGTGGTCTACGAACTCGACAAGAACCTCACCCAGCACACCCCGGAAGACATTCGGGCGCATTTGCCGGAATATCTACCGAATCATTAAGGGACGAGGGGCGAGGGACGAGTGGCGAGGAACGGCATTGGTGCCCGACCTCGATCTGCCGAGCGACGCAATCGACCGGTAACGGCTTCGAAATGTAGGAGCGGCGCGCAGCCGCGATAGACAAAGCCGTTCGCCTCTCG
>JALVBM010000136.1 GCA_027010665.1 Chromatiales bacterium | reverse complement strand
AGGGACGAGTGGCGAGGAACGGCATTGGTGCCCGACCTCGATCTGCCGAGCGACGCAATCGACCGGTAACGGCTTCGAAATGTAGGAGCGGCGCGCAGCCGCGATAGACAAAGCCGTTCGCCTCTCGCCAGAACATGCCACTTCGAGGCCCAATACAAATGCTTTTCCTCGTCCCTCGGCTTTGGCATCCTGCGTCGCTCTACCTCCTGCATCCATGCAGTCGTCGCCACTCGTCCCTGATCCCATGTAGGGTGCGTTCGCGCAGCAACGCACCAAGATGACAGGTAGCGGGTAGCTGGGGACGCGTAGCTGGTAACAACGTGGCCGGTTTTTCCAGCCACCAGCTCCCAGCTACCCGCTACCGCAGATACCACGGAGACGCACGCTATCTCCGATCACCCTGCCAACACCGCCCGCGCCCGGCACAGGCCGATGACCGACTTGGCGTCGCTGATCCGCCCGTCCATGGCCATCGCCACGGCTTCATCGAAATCCACCCAGTGCACCTCGATGACTTCCTCCGCCTCGTGGGCGGTTGGTACCGGCTCGAGATCGGTGGCCAGATAGCACCAGACCCGCTCCGTAAAGACACCGGGTGAGGAAATCATGTAACCCAGCTCACGCCAGGTTCGCGCCGTGCAGCCGGCTTCTTCCGCCAGCTCCCGTCGAGCCGTCTCGGCGGGAGGCTCGTGCGGATCGAGCTTGCCGGCCGGCAGCTCCCACAACCATTCCCCCACGGCATATCGATACTGGCGCAACAGGCAGACCCGCTGCCGTTCGTCGATGGCCACGATGGCCGCCCCGCCGGGATGGTGCACGATCTCAAGTTCGGTATGAACCCCGTTCGGCAACGCCACTTCCTGTTGCGTCAGCGAAATGATGCGCCCCCGAAACAGGACGTGGTCGTCACCGCTCATGGCTCGGCCTCGTGATGCGCGACGAAGTTCTGTTGCAGGCAACGTGAAAACGGTTTGGGTAGTCCCGTGCCGGATCGATCACCGGCAGGCGCTCGAGCCCCATCGCCTGAAAGAAGGGGACTGCGTCGGCCTGGGCGCGGATCACCAGGCTGTCCGCCCCGCTTGCGCACACCTCGCGAATCACGGCATCGAGCAATCGCCGGCCAATGCCCTGTCGCTGCCGCGAGGGAGCCACATACAGACCGTGCAGACGATAGACGTTGCTCGCACCGGGAACATTTTCGTCGGGTGCAGCCTCCCACACCACCACACCCACGATGTGGCCCTCGGCATCGCGCGCCACCCGACCCTGCTGGTGAGCCAGATCTGCACTGTCGTAACGATAACCGGGCAGGGACAATCGCTTGACCCTTTCGGGCAGGTCCCAGCCCATGATGGCCTGCTCCACCACGGCATTGACTTCAGGCAGGTCTGCTTCCCGCAACGGCTCCAGAACGATTTCATCCGGGTTCATGCCAACACGATAACAGAGGCCAGGCCGTGTCTTCAAAGCCGGCAAATGGGCTATACTGCGGCCGCAGCCATCCGTCGCCTCTGCCCGGTCAATACCAAGATGAGAATCGGCCGTCTTTCCATAAGCCCTTTCCAGCTCGTAATCCTCAGTCTGATTGGTGGTTTGCTGTTCGGAATCGTCGTCGGCGAATGGGCGGGCAAGCTGAAGTGGCTGGGTGACGCCTACATCCGCCTGCTGCAGATGACGGTTCTGCCCTACATCCTGTTCTCATTGATGGGCGGGCTTGGCCGGCTGGATCTGAACATGGCCAAGCGGATCGGCATTGCCGGCGTAGGGCTTATCCTGTTTCTCTGGATCACGGCCATGCTCACCCTGCTGACCATGCCGCTGGCCTATCCCGACTGGACCTCGGCGTCCTTCTTCAGCACCAGCCTGATTACTCCGCCCGCCAGCTTCGATCCGCTGACCCTCTACATTCCCGCCAATCCCTTCCATGCGCTGGCGAACACCATCGTGCCGGCCGCCGTAGTCTTCAGCATCGCCATGGGTCTGGCATTGATTTCGGTCAGGAACAAGGATGGCCTGCTGGCAGGTCTGCAGAATCTCAGCGACGCGCTGATGAAGATTGCTTCCTTCGTCGCCAAGCTGGCGCCCATTGGCATTTTCGCCCTCACGGCAGCCGCCGCCGGCACCCTGGACATGCAGGAACTCGCCAAACTGCAGGTCTATCTGTGGGTCTATGCCGCCGCCTGGGTCGTGCTGACCTTCTTCGTCCTGCCCCTGTTCGTGGCCTGGGCGACCCCCTTCGGCTACCGGGAAGTGATGCGCGATGCGCGCACCGCCATGGTCACCGCCTTCGCCGCCGGCACCGTGCTGGTGGTGATTCCCATGATCATCGAGCGCACCAAGGCCCTGTTGCGGGAAAAGGGCCTGCAGAGCGACGAGGCCGACACCGCCGTGGATGTCCTGGTGCCCACGGCCTACACCTTTCCCAGTGTCGGCACCCTGCTCGGCATCGGCTTCATCCTCTTCGCCGGCTGGTTCGTCGGCTCGCCACTGGATATTTCCCAGTATCCCGGTTTCGTCGTCACCGGCGCCATCTCGGCCTTCGGCACCATGGCCGTTGCCCTGCCCTTCATGCTCGACCACTTCCACCTGCCCGCGGATCTGTTCCAGCTCTATCTCATCGGCAGCGTGATGACCGCGCGCTTCGCCACCGTGCTGGCCGCCATGCATGCCGTGGTCATCAGCCTGCTCGGTGCCAGCGTCATGCTGGGCAAGCTGCGCCGGGAAGGCCTGTTCCGGGTACTGGCCATTGGTCTGCTGGCCATGGGCGTTGTCATGTGGGGTCTGGGCATGGCACTCACGCAACTGGTCCCCTACAAGTACACCGGCTACGAACAGCTGATCACCATGAAACCCATGGTGCCGCTGGAAAAGGAGCGTTTCATCGCGGATCCGGATACACTCCGGCCACTGCCCATCGACAAGCCGCGCCTGAATGCCATCATCGCCCGCGGCACGCTGCGCGCCGCCTTCCCCCGCGATGCCGTCCCCTTCGCTTTCCGCAACAAGGCCGGCACGGTGGTCGGGCTGGACATGGATCTGCTGCGTATCCTGGCCCGCAAGCTGGGTGTCGGCCTCGAGGTCGTCCGCCTCGACAAGGAAAAGGCCGCCAATGCCCTGCGCGACGGGCGCATCGATCTGCTTGTCGGCGGCCTGACCATCACCACCGAGCGAGCCATGCGCTGGGAGATGACCGATCCCTATCTCATCGAACACGTCGGCTTCCTCGTGCCCGACTACGAACGCAAGGCCTTCACGACCCTGGAAGCCATTCGCGACCGCGAGCAACTGCGCATCGCGGTGCTGGACGTTCTGCATGACAGTTTCTATGCGCCCCTGATCCGCAAGCACTTCCCCAATGCGAAAATCGTGCGCGTGGATTCGCCGCGGGAGTTCCTCACCGGCAAGGTCGAGGCGGACGTAATGATCTATTCCGCCGAATCGGGCGCCGTCTGGACCCTCATCTATCCCGAATTCTCGGTCGTTGTGCCGCAGGGACTCAAGACCCGCATCCCCATCGGCATGGTGTTGCCACCCGACGAGCATTTCGCCGATTTCATCAATTTGTGGCTGAAGGTGGAAAAGACCCAGGGCGACATCGACACCCTGCTTGATTACTGGGTCTTCGGCAAGAACATGGAGGAACCGGCATCATGATCGAACTGACTCATGACGAATGCATCGCCCGCATCGAACAGGGCGAGACCTTCGAGGCCCGTGTGAACGACGGCGCGTTCGAAATTCGCATCCGGGACTATGCCGCTCACGTTTGCACGGCCATTCATACCGGCCACCGCATGCGCGACGATCTGCTGCCCAAGTGCGCCCTGAGCGAAAGCGAGCGTCTGTACGAGGAAGATCCCTTCACGGACACCCTGGTCGAGAATCAGCCCGTCACCGTCTTCGCCCGCGACTCCCGTTTCGAATACGACCTCAATCGCGCCCCGGAAGCCTGCATCTATGAAGAAGCCTGGGGCAAGGCCGTCTGGAAACAACCGCTTACCGAAACCGAACGCCAGACCAGCCTGGACAAGCACGCCGCCTTCTATGCCGTGCTCGGCGCCCTGTATCGCAAGCTGGAATCCCTGCACCCGGCCGTGCTCACCTACGACGTACATTCCTACAATTGGCGACGCCCCGGCATGGGCGACACGCCGGTCTTCAACGTGGGCACCGAGCAGATCGACATGACCCGCTGGGCAGACGCCGTGAACCTGTGGGTAGCCGAACTGGCCCGTATTCGCCTGCCGGACATCCCGATCCGGGCCGCGATCAATGAAGTCTTCTTTGGCCGCGGCTATCACGCCACCTTCGTGCACCAAAACCTGTCCAACACCCTTATCCTGCCCTCGGAAGTGAAGAAGATCTTCATGGACGAAAAAACCGGCGAACCCTTCCCGGACATCCTCAACCTATTGCATGAACAGTTCGAAAACGCCATCACCCACCATGCATCGGCGTTTGCCGAAATGACCAACAAGGGCCAGGGACCAGGATAATCGTGCCCCGGCTTCCAGCCATCAGGGTCTCAACTTCAGGTCCATCGCCGCAGGTAAATGCCTTCACGTCTCCTGCACATCCGACTCACGATCATTTCCTGAAGCCGACAAAAAAGGCCGCCCCCGGCGACCTTTTCTGATTTCACTCGACGGATGCCTTACGGAAAATTGCTGAACATCTTGTTGATGGCATAGCTCAGCCGTTTCAGCGCTTCCTCGTCGGAACCCTTGTTGCGGATATTGGCGATTGCCTCGCCCACCCAGATCGGAAAACCGGTATCGGCATCGATCAGAACCACGACCAGGGCGCCCTTCGGAACATTCTTCAGGGTTTCGAAATTCTTCTCCGGATTCTTCTTCAATTCCATGGCATCCATGTCGATACCAACGACATACCCGACCAGCAGATCCGGCTCCTTGTCTGATCGGGTGATGCCCTTGCTCTTCAACTGGCCGTCGATCAGCTTGCGAACCTCGGTATCCACGTCGAAGCCCGGTGGCTTCCACAGCCCTTGCGGATCATTGAGGATCCCGGCCGAACCAAGCCAGGTGTAGGTCTTGTAGGCAGAAAGATTGGCCTTGGGATCCGATTCGGTATTCACCTCAATATCGCTGGTCAGTTCTGTGGCGCAACCGCCGAGCAGAAACACCAGCATCAACAGCAGGAAGGAAAGACGTGTGCGCATAGACATACTCCTTGTACGTTGTTATTGGGACGAGCTCCCCGTCGGCTCATCCTAACCGACGGTTCCTGCAACCGCAATGTTTTCAACAGTTCGTCGCCCCCATGCTATGCTTGCAGTCACATACCGCCTTCCGGATTGGTCCTTTCATACCCGTGATTGCGACAAGACGACGCAGCCCACGATTGCCGCACCACAGTGTGCGAACACCGTCACATCCTGACGGCGTCAAACCGGCCATCGGCGCATGAACGATTTGCTTCCCGATCTCGTTGCCATCGGCAGCGCCTTCCTGGGCGGCCTGCTCGCCCGCGCAGCCGGTCTGCCGCCCCTGGTCGGCTATCTGATCACCGGCTTCGTCCTGTATGCGGCTGGCGCGCGCATGACCCCGGTGCTGCAGGAATTCGCCGAGATCGGGGTCACCCTGCTGCTGTTCAGCATCGGCCTGAAACTGCAACCGCGTAACCTGTTCATGCCGGCCATCTGGGGCGTCGCCTCGGTGCACATGCTGCTGCTGATTGTCGTGGGCAGCGGATTTCTGTTCTCCCTGGGCTGGCTGGGCATCGACCGTTTCATCGGCGCCAGCGGGGAAGCCATTACCCTCCTTGCCTTCGCCCTCGGCTTTTCCAGCACCGTTTTCGCCGTCAAGGTTCTGGAGGAAAAAGGTGAGACTGCCTCGCTCTATGCCCGTATCGCCATCGGCATCCTGATCGTGCAGGACATCGCCGCCGTGGCCTTCATCGCGGCATCCACCGGCAAAGTGCCGTCCATCTGGGCATTTTCGCTGCTGTTGCTGATCCCCCTGCGCCCTTGGCTCCAGCGCCTGATGGCCGCGGCTGGGCGGGGCGAGCTGCAGATCCTGTTCGGTCTGAGCCTTGCGCTGGGCGGGGCCTGGGTATTCGAACAACTGGACGTGAAAGGCGATTTTGGCGCACTGATCCTGGGCGCCCTTCTGGCCGGCCACGACCGGGCATCGGGCCTGGCGCGACAACTGATGAGCTTCAAGGATCTCTTCCTGGTCGGTTTTTTTCTGAGTATCGGCCTGTCAGCGCCGCTCACTCTCGACGATGTGCTGGTCGGGATGCTGCTTCTGTTACTGATTCCCCTCAAGACCCTGCTCTATTTCGTTCTGTTCCTGAGCTTCCGTCTGCGGGTGCGCACCGCCTTCCTGGCCACGACCACGCTCGCCAACTTCAGCGAATTCGGCCTGATCGTCGCCACCATCGGTGTTCAGCAGGGCCTCATCGAGGCCACCTGGCTGGTGACCATCGCCATTGCCCTGTCGCTGTCGTTCATTCTGGCTGCCCCGCTCAACACGCTGGCATATAATCGATACCCACAATGGCGACAACGTCTGCTGTGTTTCGAGCATCCGCAACGCATTCCCGAGGAAGCCGATATCGCCCCGGGTGACGCCCGGGTCATCGTCTTCGGCATGGGCCGCGTCGGAACCGGCGCCTACGACAATCTTAGTGAAAAACGCGGCGATCCGGTACTCGGCGTGGATGTCGACGACAGCGTGGTCACGGACCATCAACAGGCCGGCCGTAACGTTATCCGCGGCAGCGCGACCGATCCGGACTTCTGGGATCGTATCCGCCTGGATACCGGCAAGGTCGGTCTCATCCTGCTGGCCCTGCCCAACTTTCACGAAAACCGCTTCGCGGCCCAACAACTTCGGCAGGCCGGCTTTCATGGCAACATCGCGGCCACGGCCAAATACGATGAGGAAATCGGGCCACTGAAAAATGCCGGCGTGGACGCCGTGTTCAATCTCTACACGGAAGCCGGCAGCGGCTTCGCCGAAAGCGTCTGCCGCGAACTGGAACCCGAAACCGCCACCTGACAATTGCCCCCGGCCTCAACGCCCGATTCAACCGCAGGGTGCATTCGCACAGAAACGCACCAGGAGATTTCAAAAACCCAACGAAAAACCGCCAAGGCGCACGAACGCATAGATTGTTTTGTTAACCGAAGTTGCCTGCAGTGAACAGGTCTATAACGCCATCGAAGCCAGGCATAAACGCTTTTACTCGTCCCTCGCCACTCGGCCCTGAATTATTGTAGGATGCGTTCGCGCAGCAACGCACCAACATGACATGCAGCGGGTAACAACATGGCCGATTTTCCCGACCACCATGCCAGTTCCCCGCTCCACCTTCGATATGGCATTCGTACAGATTCAACCCTCCGGACATCCCCAACCCGGATCCGGCGCAAACGTCCTCGCCGGAAACGATTCCACCGCCTCGAAGGCAATTACGTCGTGCAACACCAGAATCCGTCCATGATGGGTCCAGGTCAGGAATCGGCGAGGCTTCCCGGTATCGTCCACGAACCACAACCAGCGATCATGGTCACCCGCCTCATGATATTCGATCAGCCTGACACCCTGGCCGAGCACAACCCCCTCCCCGACCACCTTGCCAGCGCTCAGATGCCGATCCAACTCGACACGTCGATCGGTCTGGTGCACAGAACAGGATCGCTTCCCGTCACGCAGCTCCGACACCCAGGCCACGCCCTTCCGCTCATCCAGCAAATAATCGAGCTGCCGTTCCTGCCCAACGAAATCATTGTGTAATGCATACACGCCGCGACCGGCATCGTAATGAATTACCCCTTCGCCACCTGGCAC
Source organism: Chromatiales bacterium (assembly GCA_027010665.1). GTDB lineage: Bacteria > Pseudomonadota > Gammaproteobacteria > UBA6429 > Thiohalophilaceae > JALSSV01. Next base: position 170 of record JALVBM010000136.1, on the reverse strand, counting down.
CTGATCCGGAGCCATTTCCTGCCACCAGTATCTCAAGGTAAATCCTTTTCCCCATTCGGATTTCATCGTTCATCACCTCGCTATAGCCAGGAAGTTTTGCAATCGAACCACATCAACACGATGTCCGATCATCTATCGCACAGATACTCTGTGAGATTGTCTGCCATTAC
>JALVBM010000135.1 GCA_027010665.1 Chromatiales bacterium | reverse complement strand
ACCTCGTCCAGATAGCAGATCCCGCCCTCGCGCACCGCACGGGTCAGGGGCCCGTCCACCCAGTAGGTGCTGCCCTCGCCGATCAGGTGACGGCCCACCAGATCGGCGGCGGTGAGATCGTCGTGACAGGCGACCGTGTGCAGGGGCAGGCCCAGGCGGGCCGCCATGTAGCGAATGAAACGGGTCTTGCCGCAGCCGGTGGGGCCCTTGATCAGCACTGGCAGCCGGTGCCGGTGGGCGTGCTCGAACAGCGCCACCTCGTTGCCGGTCGGCAGGTAGAAGGGTTCCTCGCGGGCGGTTTCGACGGCGGTGGCGCCTTCACTCATGTGCTTCTCTCCTCATGACCGTAAGATGTGTGCCTGATGGCGGCATTTTTCAATGGAAAACCGTTCGCTTCCCGCCGCCATCACTGTAGGCGCGGCGCTCAGCCGCAAGGGAGCAGGAACAATTGGCCGGAAACAGGTAGCCAACAAAAACGCGGCACGAACCGTCTTTCCCGGCCACCAGCTACCAGCAACCCGCTACCGCCTTCACCCCGCCACCCACCACGCCAGGGCGATGCCCGACAGGACCACCAGCAGATAGACCGCAATGATGATCCGCCAGCGCAGGGCCGAATACCGGAGGCCCATGAAGTTCTCCGCCACCAGCCAGGTCTTGACGAAGGTGGAGGCCAGCAGCAGGGCCACGATACCCCAGCCGCCCAGGCCCAGCCTGCCGATGGCCAGCACCGCCAGGGTCAGACCCACCAGCACCAGCCAGGTGATGGTACAGGGCCGCAGGTTCAGCATAGCCGATTTGTCGTTCATTGGGGCCTCAATGCATCACGTAGACCAGGGGAAAGAGGATGATCCAGACCATGTCGACCATGTGCCAGTAGGAGGCGCCGGTCTCCACGCCGGTGTGTTCCGCGGCCGAATAGGCGCCGTGACGCGCCTTCCACCACACCGCCAGCAGGATCACCATGCCCAGCAACACGTGCATGAAATGGAAGAAGGTCATGGCCCAGTAGAACATGAAGAAGGTGTTGGTGGACATGGTGATCCCGTGCGCCGATGCCGCGGCGTATTCGCCGAGCTTGACCACCACGAAGATCCCGGCCATGGCCACGGCCGCCAGTAGCCAGCGGGCACAGGCCCGTGTCCGGTCGGCGCGGATGGCCGCCACGGCCCGCACCACGAAATAGCTGGAGGTGATGAGCACCAGGGTATTGACCGCGCCGGCGGTGCGGTTCAGGTGCAGCTGGGATTCGTTGAACAGCGCCACATTGCGGGCGCGGGCAAAGGCATAGGCCAGAAACAGGATGCCGAAGACCAGCAGCTCCGCGTAGATGAAGATCCAGATCATGAAATCACCCGGCGGATAGCGGCCGGGTGACGGGTTTGTCGGGGTCATGTGTCTTGGAGGGTGGGGGAAACCGGGGTGGCCCCATGCCACCCCGGTGCCGGAAGGACCATCATGCGGTGGCTTCTTCCTCGCCGCCGATGAAGAAGCTGATGAGATAGACCACCAGCCCCACCAGGAAGAACACGCCGGCCACTTCACGCATCCAGTAGAAGAGGGCAATCTTCTCCTGCACGACCATGAAGGGCTCCGGATTCTCGCTGACCCGCTGCAGCCAGACCTGCAGAATGCCGGCGCCGGTGAGGAACAGGGTGATGAACACGATGGAGATGGTCATCAGCCAGAAGGACCACATCTCCCACACCTGGGCCCGCGGGCTGTTGGCCGCGGCGCGTCCGCGCAGGATGGGCATGGCGTAGGAGATGATGGCCAGCACCACCATCACATAGGCGCCGTAGAAGGCCATGTGGCCGTGGGCCGCGGTGATCTGGGTGCCATGGGTGTAGTAGTTCACCGGCGACAGGGTGTGCATGAAACCCCACACGCCGGCGCCCAGGAAGGCCATCACCGGCGTGCCCAGCGCCCACAGCACGGCCGCCTTGTTGGGATGCTCACGCCGCCGCTGGTTGACCATGTTGAAGGCGAAGATCACCATCATGAAGAAAGGAATCGGCTCCAGGGCGGAGAAGATGGAGCCCAGCCACTGCCAGTACTCGGGCGTGCCGATCCAGTAGTAGTGGTGACCGGTGCCGACGATGCCGGTGATCAGGGTCATGGCGATGATGACATACAGCCACTTTTCGATGATCTCCCGGTCCACGCCGGTGGTCTTGATCAGCACGAAGGCCAGGATGGAGCCGAGGATCAGTTCCCAGACGCCTTCCACCCACAGGTGCACGACCCACCACCAGTAGAACTTGTCGAGTACCAGGTTGGCCGGATTGAAGAAGGCGAACAGGAAGAACACCGCCAGCCCCCACAGGCCGATGAGCAGCACCAGGCTGATGACCGTCTTGCGACCCTTGAGAATGGTCATGGTGATGTTGTACAGGAAGCCCAGCGCCACGATGACGATGCCGATCTTGGTGATGGTCGGCTGTTCGAGGAATTCACGCCCCATGGTCGGGAACAGATCGTTGCCGGTCAGCTTGGCCAGCCCCGAATAGGGCACCAGCAGATAACCGAGAATGGTCAACGCCCCGGCCACCAGGAAGATCCAGAACAGGGCCAGCGCCAGTTTCGGGCTCGCCAGCTCCGTCTCCGCCTCCTCCGGCACCAGGTAATAGGCCGCGCCCATGAAACCGAACAGCAGCCAGACGATCAGCAGGTTGGTGTGCACCATGCGCGCCACGTTGAAGGGAATCTCCGGAAACAGGAAATCACCCCATACGTACTGCAGGCCCATGATCAGGCCAAACAGGATCTGGCCCACGAACAGGCCGATGGCGGCGATGAAATACGGCTTGGCAACCGCTTGAGATGAGTATTGCATCGTTCTTGCCCTCCCTTAACCCTGAATGTTCGGCGGCCAGCCGGCGGTATTGATTTCCGACGTGTACTTGAGGAATTCGGCCAGCGCGTCCAGTTCCTCGTCGCTGAGATTGAACTGGGGCATGCTGCGGCGACCCTCCACACCCTCGGCCGGACGGCTCTTGATGAAGGCGATGATGGCCTCCTTGCTGTTGCCGAAGCGCTTGTAGACATTCCCCAGCTCGGGCGCGAAGTAGGCCCCCTCGCCCAGCAGGGTATGGCAGCCAATACAGTCGTTCTCCTCCCAGACCATCTTGCCCATGGCCACCTTCTCGGTGAGATTCTGCCGGTTGTCGCGCTTGGGCAGCTCCCCATGGGTGTCGTAGGTCAGGGCCAGGAACAGCAGGAAAAAGAACACGGCGCCGCCATAGAAAATGTTGCGGGCCATGGTTTTTGTGAACGTCTCGCTCATGATGATCCCCCCTGGTGCATGATTGAGCCGGTCCCATAATCCATAGCCCGGCACTCAGGCTCATTGACCCAGGTCAAGTAAAGCGGCTGGAATCGTTCCAGGGTTGTCCGGTGGGGGATTGCCGGCAAATTCGTCGATGGATTCAGAGCAGGCTGCGCAGCCCTTCCACGTCGAGCAGGGTGATGTTGTTCTGGTGCACCCGGATGAGGCCTTGACGGGCCAGTTTGGCCAGGATGCGGGAGAAGGTCTCGGGCTGGATGGACAGGCGTGAGGCAATCACGCTCTTGGGCGTGCCCAGGTGAATTTCGGGCAGTTCCACCACCCCCGGCGGAATCTGCTCGAGCAGATAGACCACCAGACGGTAGGTGGCGTTGTGCAGGGTCAGGTTGTTGATCTCGGCGATGCGCTGGCGCAGCCGGCGGCTCATGTCGGCCATCAGGCGCATGCAGGTCTCCCGGGAATCCTCCAGCAGGCGGCGAAACACGCCCATGTCGAAGCTGATCACCTCGCTGGCCGTGATGGCCTCGGCACTGACCGGATAGTTGTGCTGGGTCATGAAGGTAATGGCCTCGGCGAAGGTCTCGCCCGGATAGATGATTTCCACCACCTTCTCGTCGCCGGTATCGGAGAGGGCGAACAGCTTGATCTGGCCGGAACGCAGCAGATAGAAGTGTTTGGCCGGCTGGCCGGCCTCGAACAGCACCTCGCGCGGCGCCAGCTCGATGCTGTAGGCCGTCTCGAGCATGGCCTGCAGCTGTTCGTCGTCCAGGCCGGCGAACAGGTAGACGGCGTGCAGATCCGCTGGGCTCAGGGATGCGTGTTTCATTCCATCACTCCGGTACGGGGAAGGTTCCTTGTTGTTGTTATGGGTGCATGCCGGTTCGAGTTGACCTGGGTCAAAGCCGGCCGCCCTGCCGCCGAGTATATATGAGAATACCCACGGATATGACCCCTCGAAGGGTGGTCGAGGACGGTTGCGGAATGACATGAACACCTTGCGCCTGATTCTCCCTGACACGGACGACCCGGGCCAGGCGCGGAGCGTCTGGCAAACAGCCTGCGACGAAGCCGGTTTCACGCTGGAAATCCATGCCGCCAGCGATCCCGGCATCCAGGCGACCACCCGCGCGCTGGGGCTGAACACCTATCCCGCCCTGTTGCAGGCCGATCAGATCATCGCCATCGGCACCCCGGATCTGGACAGCGCCCGGCGGATTCTCGCCGGCCTGACGACGGCGCCGGCATCATGACCCGAATCCACGCCCGCACCCCGGCCCACCCGCGGACACCGGATCGGCTATAATTTCCGAGGATTTCACAAAGGTATTGGCCATGACCCCGCAACTCGTCGATCCCTTCGGCCGCACCATCGAATATGTTCGCCTGTCGGTGACGGATCGCTGCGATCTGCGCTGTCGGTACTGCATGCCCGAGGGCTTCAGCGATTTCGACACGCCCGACGAATGGCTGACCTTCGACGAACTGGAACGGGTGATCGGCGTGTTCGGGCGCCTGGGCACCCGCCGCATCCGCCTCACCGGGGGCGAGCCCCTGGTCCGCCGGGGGCTGCCGGATCTGGCCGCCCGGCTCGCGGCTCTGCCCGGCATCGAGGATCTCTCCCTCAGCACCAATGCCACCCGCCTCGCCCGCGAGGCCGCGGCCCTGCGCGCCGCCGGCATCCGGCGCCTGAACGTCAGCCTGGACACCCTGCGGCCCGAGCGCTTTCGCGAGATCACCCGGGGCAAGCTCGACAAGGTGCTCGACGGGCTGATGGCCGCCCACGCGGAGGGCTTCGCCCCCATCAAGATCAACATGGTGGTGATGGCGGGGGTCAACGACGACGAGGTGGAGGACATGGTCGAATTCTGCCTCGAGCACGGCTTCACCCTGCGCTTCATCGAGACCATGCCCATGGGCGAGACCGGCCTGGCCGCCAGCGAACGCTTCGTGAGCCTGCAGACGATCAAGCGGCGCCTGGCCAAGCGCTACGAACTGATCCCCGGCACCATGCCCGGCGGCGGGCCGGCCCGCTACGTGCAGGTGGCCGGCACCGATCTGCGCATCGGCTTCATCACGCCCCTCTCCCAGCACTTCTGCGAAACCTGCAACCGCGTGCGCCTGTCCGCCGACGGCACCCTCTACCTGTGCCTGGGCCAGGACGATCGGTATCCGCTGCGGCCCCTGCTGCGCGCCGGCATCAGCGACGCCGAACTGGAGGACCACATCCGCGCCGCCATCGCCCGCAAGCCGGAACGGCACGAGTTCCGGGAGAAACCGGAACAGGTGGTACGCTTCATGTCCATGACCGGGGGCTGAACCCGCCGGGAACCCCGTACCGCCACCGGCGTCAAACGGGTATCCCCCGTCACCGGAGCCCCGTCATGCTGCGCCGCACACTCGCCCTTCCCGGCCTCCTGTTTCTGCCACTGCTCGCCCTGGCCGGGGAAATCGACCTCGATCGGCTGCTGAACGCCAGGACGGCACCCGAAGGCGTGGTCTTCGAAATCGTCACCGGCGACGAGGACGCCCTGGAATGGGCCCTGCCGCGGGTGAAGCGGGCCATCGACCGCCTGCGCCAGCGGTTCCCGCAACTGCCCATCGCCGTGGTCACCCACGGCGAGGAGATGTTCGCCCTCGAGACCAGCGTGCGGGACAGCTACACCGGGGTCCACGACACGGTCCGCTCCCTGCTGGCCGACAACGTCACCGTCCATGCCTGCGGCACCTTCGCCGGCTGGCGCGGCCTGGCCGAGGAGCACTTTCCCGACTACGTGAACCTGTCCGCCGCCGGCCCCGCCCAGATCAACGACTACCGGGCGCTGGGCTACATGGTGATTGTGGTCACCGACGACTGAACGCCCACCGCCGTTCCCCGTTTCCGGTTCAGACTGCGTTCAGCCTCGACCCGGCATCCTGTTCTCCAGGCTCACAACCGGCAAGGAGAACATCATGTTCCGATACCTGCTCACGACCACCCTGCTCGCCGGCGCGCTCGGCATTGCCACTCCGGCCCTGGCCGGCGGCGATCACGGCGACCGCGAATGGCGCCACAAGCCCCGCCACGAGCGCCCGGAACGTCACAAACGGCGCAAGCTGCGACGCGTGGAGCGGCACAGCTACCGCGACACCCGCCGGGCCCTGCGCCGGGCCGAGCGCCACGGCGAGCGTCGCGCCCTGCGCGAGTGGCGGCGGGAACACCGCGCCGTTCGCCATCACCGGTCCTGGCGGTATCCGGCCCATGCCCACCTGCATCCGCGGCCGATCCGGCATGGCCACGCTCACCCGCACCGCTGGCACGCCGCCCCGGCGCCCCGCTACCACCACGATCGCATCGCCTACCGACACGATGGCGTGGATCCGCTGCCCATCATTGGCGGTGGCGTCATCGGCGGTGTGCTCGGCAACGAACTGGGCAACGGCGATCCGGCCGCGACCACGGCCGGCCTGTTCATCGGCTCCATGGTCGGCTACCAACTGGGTCGCCACTGAGGATGCAGGCGCAGGCCGGCTTGGTTATGCTTGGGCGCATCGACTCACGAACCGGTTGCCCACATGATCCGCATCCTCGCCGGCCTGCTCCTGGGCCTGATCCTGATCGCGCCACCGGCCCCGGCGTCCGCCTTCCGGGCCGGGCCGGTGCCCGTCGCCGCCCGGCAGGCCGCAGAAACCCTGGACGAAGCCGTGGCCCGCATCCGCCGGGAGACCGGCGGGCGCATCCTGCGGGCCGAAACGGTCACCCGCGACGGCGAACGGGTGCACCGCATCAAGGTACTGCTGCCCGACGGGCGCGTGAAGGTCTTCATCGTCAGGGCCCGCTGAGATGCGCCTCCTGATCCTCGAGGACGAGACCGTCCTGCGCGAACAACTGCGCGCCATGCTCACCGACGCGGGCTTTGCCGTGGACGTCGCCGCCGACGGCCGCGAGGGACAGTACCTGGGCGAGGAAATCCCCTTCGATCTGGCGGTGGTGGATCTCGGCCTGCCCGAGAAGGACGGCATAGCGGTGATCCGCGCCTGGCGCGAAACCGGGCGCGACTTCCCGGTGCTGATCCTCACCGCCCGCGGCCGCTGGGAAGAAAAGGTGGAAGGGCTGGAGGCCGGCGCCGACGACTATCTCACCAAGCCCTTCCACGAGGCGGAACTGCTGGCCCGCATTCGCGCCCTGCTGCGCCGCGCCGCGGGCAAGGCCAACCCGGTGATCCGCTCCGGCCCCGTGGCCCTGGACACCCGTCGTCAGACGGTCACCCTGAACGGCGCGCCGGTGGAACTGACCGCCTACGAGTACCGGGTGCTCGAATACCTGCTGCTGCACGCCGGCGAAGTGGTCTCCAAGATCGACCTCACCGAACACCTCTACGCCCAGGACTTCGATCGCGATAGCAACGTGATCGAGGTCTTCGTCGGCCGCCTGCGCAAGAAGCTCGATCCGGACAACGCCTGGAAACCCATTGAAACCCTGCGTGGCCGGGGCTACCGCTGGCGCGCGGAGACGGCATGAGGAAAGGGCGCCGCAGCGCCCTTTCGTTACTGCAAGCTATATCACATCATCGTCGCGGGATTGGCGCGAATCTCGAGCAGGTAACCATCTGCACCGGCTTCTGCCGGCACGGAAACCCCGCCCCTGTTCAGACCACCGCCATTTCCGCCTGCGCCGCCGCTGCCACCACCGCCACCACCTGCGTAACGCATGCCGGTTGCGGTTCCGGTTGTACTGTCTTCATACCCTGCAGCTCCGCCGCTGACATCTACGGTTCCGGTATTGTTCACCTCCGGTGCCACGAGAATCACGATTCCGCCGCCGCCACC
>JALVBM010000134.1 GCA_027010665.1 Chromatiales bacterium | reverse complement strand
CCGCCGCCGCCACCACTACCGGAACCATTCCCGCCCGAGAGTCCTTCCGCGAGAATGGCTCCTCTGACTGCATTCTGAATTTCACCTCGACACAACACTTTCAGCAATCCACCCGCCATGGTGCCACGACTTCGCGTTGCCGAACCGCCGCCCCCACCCCAGCGGAACATCATGAATTCGCTGGCCGCAACAGTGCGTGGAATGCCGCTCCCGCCATAGCCGTACTCGAGGATATCACCCGTACCCAGGGCGCCTGGACTACTGGAAACACCGGTATCCCCCGGGCTGGCAGTCACCCCCGTGTAAGTCCAACTTCCGCTCGCAATACTTTCGGCATAACTGCGATATCCACCCCTTCCGCCATACAGCACTCTGATCGTTCCGTTGTTGGTAAAGCGCCCCGTACAGCGGATGGTCGTACCAGCCGGGACAATCAGCGTCGCCCCGTTTTCGATGGTGACGTTCCGGAAATTCAGGTTGTCCACAGGATTAAAATACCAATGCAAACTTGAACCGGATACCACGTTCAGATCACCGGCGCTGCCGTCGCCGTAAAACCGCAATGCCGTATTGTTGTTGTCGTTCACCGCAGCCTTGATGTTGTTCATCATGGTGGCGGTCAGCCTGTCGCCCGAGGAGTAGGTATCCACGATCTCGCCTGCGCCGGCCGGCCAGCTCGCCGAGAGTGCCAGCAAGGCGCCGCAAACAATTCCACTTTTCGTCTTCATGGGATTACTCCCCTTGGTTTCACCTGATTCCTTGTCTGTTTCCGAACCCGACCCTGGCGCCGGTTCAGCCCAGCGTGCAGTCGCCGAGGCGCGCCTTGTCCAACACGCAGTCACTGCTCGCGGCCGCGGGCGAAGTTCCGCCGCCACCGCCACCACCGCAGGCGGTAGCGAACAGCGCCATCAGGCACGCCAGCAACACCGTTCGCATCGATTTCATGATCGCCTCCATGTTCAGTCCGTCTGGCGGCGCCAAATGCGCCCCACGCGAAACGTTTAATACGCGCGACCACACCGAACAACCGTCAGTTCATGCTATGAAAATCGTCAGATCCCGGCTGGCGGGGCGTCGCCGCCTTGGGTATCCTGCTCCGGTCGCCGCCACCGGGATCGCCAACGTGACTTCCACCGTACGCCGCCAGCCCCTTTCGCTGCAGGCGCGGCTGCTGCTGGCAGCGCTGGTCGTTCTGCTGTTCTTCGTACTGCTGACGGGGCTGGCGCTCGACCGGGCCTATCGGCAGAGCGCCGAAACCGCAATGCGCGAGCGGCTGCAGGATCGTCTCTACGCGATCCTCGCCGTGCTCGACGTGGACGCCCAAGGCCGGCCGCGCTTTGATCGGGAGCTGCCGGACCCGCGACTGCAACAGCCCGCCAGCGGCTTCTACGTGCAGATCGAAAACGCCCGCGGCCAGATCCTGTTGCGTTCTCCGTCCCTGCTGGGGATCGCCCTGCCGCCCGCCGATCCCCTGCTGACCGGCGAACGGCACTTCGATCGCATCGACATCGAGAGCCGCCCCCATCAGCAGTTGCACTACGCCCTGGACTGGGAGACGGAAGATGGCCGCCGCGTGCCGCTGCAGATTCGCCTGCTGCTCGACCGCCAGCCCCTGAGCGAACAGATCGGCGCCTTCCGGCGCACCCTCTGGCAATGGCTCGGCGGCGCGGCCCTGCTGCTGTTGCTGAGCCTGGTGCTGGTGCTGCGCTGGAGCCTGCGGCCGCTGCGGCGGGTCGCGACTGCACTGGCGCGCATGGAAAGGGGGGAGCAGACCGATCTCGGCGGCCCCTATCCGCGGGAACTGCAGCAGCTCACCGAGCGACTCGACGATCTGCTGGCCCACAACCGCCGGCAACTGCAGCGCTATCGCGACGCCCTCGGCAATCTCGCCCACAGCCTCAAGACACCGCTTGCCATCCTGGCCAACGCCATCGAGCGCCCGACCGATACCGACATCGACGCTGCCCGCGGCGCCGTGCAGCGCATCCGCGAGATCATCGACCACCAGTTGCAGCGCGCCGTGGCCGCCGGCCCCATCGATCAGCCGCCCGTGACCCTGCGCCCCCAGCTCGAACGGCTGCTGCAGACCCTGCGCCGGGTCCACGACGACCAGCCGACGCGCGTGGATGTGGCGATACCGGACGATCTGAAACTGCGCATGGACACCGGCGATCTGCTCGAAGTGTTCGGCAACCTGCTCGACAACGCCTTCAAGTGGACCCGCAGCCGGATCCGCATCAGCGGCGAGCGGCGCGGGCGCCGGATCGAAATCCATATCGAGGACGACGGCCCCGGCATT
>JALVBM010000133.1 GCA_027010665.1 Chromatiales bacterium | reverse complement strand
TGGGGCCGGGGCCGGATGTCCAGCGCCATCTGGATGGCCACGTACAGCTCGAACAGCCCGAAGAACAGACGCAGGCGATCGCTGGGCAGGGCATCGGCCACCGCCGCCCCCAGCCAGGCCCCGACGACGATCCCCGGCGTCAGCCGCCAGAACACCGGCCACAATACGGCGCCGTGACGATGATGGGCACGCACCGACGAAATGGACGTGAAAACGATGGTCGCCAGCGACGTGCCCACCGCGAGCTGCATGATCCGCGCCTCGGGAAAGCCGCCAGCGGCGAACAGCATCGCCAGCACCGGCACGATAATCAGCCCCCCGCCCACTCCCAGCAACCCGGCCACCAGACCGGCGAAGATGCCGAGCAAAGCGCAAGTCAGCAGCAGTTCCAAGGGGGATCCTACTTGTCTAGGGAAGTGGAAAGAACACGGAGGTCACGGAGACACGGAGGGCACGGAGATTTTTGTTTTTTTGTGAGCCGGCCTCTCAGTGCCCTTTGGGTATCAGTCCGAGAAAAGAAGCTGTGATATTACAACACATTGTCGGCCTGATACCCAAAGGGCACTGAGAGGTCGACCGCTGACCTACATGTCATCCGAACCACCACAAATAAAACCTCCGTGACCTCCGTGTCTCCGTGCTCTCCGTGTTCCATCTCCCCCTCGTCAACGAAGCACACAACCGACACGCAACGTTCAACCGACGGTCACGGCGGTGCCGGTGACGCTGACCATGAGCATGCTGCCCTGGTTGCCGATCGTTTCGTAGTCGATGTCGATGCCGACGATGGCGTTGGCGCCGAGTCGCCGGGCCTGTTCCTGCATTTCCTCGAAGGCGATGGTGCGCGCCTTCTCCAGTTCCGCCTCGTAGGCGCCCGAGCGTCCGCCCACGATGTCGCGAATGGAGGCGAAGAAGTCCTTGAACACATTGGCGCCCATGATCGCCTCGCCGGTAACCACGCCATGATAGGCGGTGATGTTCCGCCCCTGCAGTTCAGGCGTCGTGGAAAGAATCATGCGTTACCTCCTATTAGATGAAAAATTGTCGTCGACGTCGCAAAACCGCCATTTCTTACCCCTTGGCCCTGTTCTGTCGCGGCTTGCGCCGCTCCTACGATTCGAGGACGAGCCGTTCAAACCATCCGATCAGCCTTTGAAGTCGGGCACCAACGCCTTTCCTCACCACTCGCCCCTCGGCCCTCGCCCCTCACTTGATCCAGATAGTCTTGACGTTGACGAACTCATGAATGCCATGATGTGACAATTCCCGCCCGTAGCCCGAGTGCTTGATGCCGCCAAAGGGCAGGCGCGGATCGCTCTTGACCAGGCCGTTGACGAAGGTCGAGCCGGACTGCATGCGCCGGGCCAGGCGTTCGCCCCGTTCGCTGTCGCCGGTCCAGATGCTGCCGCCGAGGCCGAAGGGGGAATCGTTGGCGATGCGCAGTGCATCTTCCTCGTCGCGGGCGTGGATGACGATGGCCACGGGTCCGAACAGCTCTTCGTGATAGGCCCGCATGCCCGGCTCGACCCGATCGAGGATCGAAGGGGGATACCAGGCGCCGGGGCGATCGGGGATTTCACAGCCGGTCACCGGCACGGCGCCGGCGGCGATGCTGTCGGTGACCTGCTTGTGCAGCTCGTCGCGCAGATCGGTGCGTGCCATGGGGCCGATGTTGGTGGCCTCGTCGAAGGGATCGCCCATGTGCAGGGCTTCCACGGCCGCCTGGAAGCGGTTCAGAAAGTCCTCGTCGATGGCGTCCACCACGATGAAGCGCTTGGCGGCGATGCAGCTCTGGCCGTTGTTGAGAAAGCGGGACGTGACGGCGGTCTGCACGGCCAGGTCGAGATCGGCATCCTCGAGCACCACGAAGGCATCGGAGCCACCCAGTTCCAGCACCGATTTCTTGATCTGCCCGCCGGCGGTCGCGGCCACCTGCCGGCCGGCCGGCTCGCTGCCGGTGAGCGTCACCGCCTGCACGCGCGGGTCCTCGATGACCTGGCGCACCTGCCCGGCGCGGATCATCAGGGTGCGAAACACGTTGTCGGGGAAGCCGGCCTCGCGGAACACTTCCTCGATGGCCAGGGCGCTCTCGGGCACGTTGGAGGCATGCTTGAGCACGCCGGTGTTGCCTGCCACCAGCGCCGGCGCCGCGAAGCGGAACACCTGCCAGAAGGGGAAGTTCCAGGGCATCACGGCCAGCACCGTGCCCAGCGGCAGATAGGCCACGTAGCTCTTGCCCGCATCCGACTCGATGATCTCGTCGGCCAGAAAACGCGGGCCCTGCTCGGCATAGTATTCACAGACCCAGGCACACTTCTGCACCTCGGCGCGGGCATCCCGAAACAGCTTGCCCATTTCCGTGGTCATGATGCGCGCATAGCGTTCCTCGTTGGCCCGCAGCACCTCGGCGGCGCGGGCCATGAGGCGGGCGCGCTCTTCCACGGGTGTCTGTGCCCAGGCGGGGGTGGCCGCGGATACGTCGGCGAGGGCCTGATCCAGCGTGGCCTCGTCCCAGGCAGGGATCTCGCGCAACACCTGTCCATCGACGGGGCTGATGACCTGAAAGCTCATGTTCTCTCCTTGTTGACGATTGGGGGCAGGGGATTTCCATACCATGGTGTCAAGTATAGACGCCCTTGCCTTGCCTATGTTTCAATTCCGGACGTCTCCGGCTCGGGGACGGCATCCCTTCGCAACGGCGAGAATCACCATGCAACACAGTATCTGCATCTTCGGCGGCACCGGATTCGTCGGCCGGCATCTGGCGCGCGCGCTGACGGCGCGGGGGCACCGGGTGTGCATTCCCTCCCGACGTCCCGAACGCCATCGCGATCTGCGCGTGTTCCCCGGCCTGAAACTGATCGAGGGCGACGTGGTCCACGACGGTTTCGTGATGCGCAAGGCGCTCGAGGGTTGCGATACCGCCATCAACCTCATCGGCATCCTCAACGAGAAGCGCGACACGGGCAAGGAATTCCATGCCATTCACGTCGCGCTGGTGGAGCGCATGCTCAACGCCTGCCGCGAGAAGCGCGTTTCCCGTTTCCTGCACATGAGTGCCCTGCATGCCGATGCCGCCCAGGGCAGCAGCTACTATCTGCGCAGCAAGGGCGAGGGCGAGAACCGGGTGCACAGCGCCACGGGCATCGAGGCCACGTCGTTTCGACCCTCGGTGATCTTCGGCCGGGACGATCATTTCACCAACCGCTTCGCCGATCTGCTGCGCAAGGCGCCCGTCCTGCCCCTGGCCTGCGCCGACAGCCGTTTCGCGCCCGTGCACGTGGAAGACGTGGTTCAGGCCTTCGTGCGCAGTCTCGACCGGCCCGCGACCATCGGCCAGCGTTATGATCTGTGCGGTCCCCGGGAGTACACCCTGCGCGAGATCGTCGAATACCTGGCGCGCGTGCTGGAACTGAAGCGCATCATCATCGGCCTGGGACCCACCCTGTCGAAACTGCAGGCCGCCATTCTCCAGCACGTGCCCGGCAAGCCCTTCACCCTGGACAACTTCCGCTCCCTGCAGACCGACAGCGTGTGCCCCGAAGGGGATGCGGTATTGCGCGAGGTGTTCGGCATCGAGCCCGCGCCCATGGAAGCGGTGGTGCCGCTCTATCTGCGCCCCGATACCCTGCGCGAGCACTACACCCGCTGGCGACGGACCGCGCGCCGCCCGTGAAGATCTACAAGGTCGGCGGCTGCGTGCGGGATCGGCTGCTGGGCCTGCCGGTCACCGACAACGACTGGGTGGTGGTGGGCGCCACGCCCGAGGAAATGATCGCCGCCGGCTTCAAGCCGGTGGGCAAGGACTTCCCGGTCTTTCTGCACCCGGAAACGAAAGAGGAATATGCGCTCGCCCGCACCGAGCGCAAGACCGGGCCCGGCTATACCGGCTTCGCCTTTCACGCCAGCCCCGACGTCACCCTGGAAGAGGATCTGGCCCGCCGGGATCTCACCATCAACGCCATGGCCGAGACCGAGGACGGGCAGATCATCGATCCCTACGGCGGCCTGCAGGATCTCGAGAACCGGATCCTGCGCCATGTCTCCCCGGCCTTCGTCGAGGATCCGGTACGCATCCTGCGCGTGGCCCGTTTCGCCGCCCGCTTCCGGCCGCTGGGTTTTCGCATCGCCGACGAGACCCTGGCCCTGATGAAGCGCATGGTGGACAACGGGGAAGTGGATGCCCTGGTCCCCGAGCGGGTCTGGCAGGAAACGGTGCGCGCCCTGGGCGAGAAGATGCCCCAGGTGTTCTTCGAGGTGCTGCGCGAATGCGGCGCCCTGGCCCGGCTGTTTCCGGAAATCGATCGCCTGTTCGGCGTGCCCCAGAGTCCGGAACACCACCCGGAGATCGACACCGGCGTGCACACCCTGCTGGTGCTGGAACAGGCCGCGCGTCTCTCGCCCGAACCGGTGGTCCGCTTCGCGGCCCTGGTACACGACGTGGGCAAGGGGCTCACGCCACCGGAGATGTGGCCCAGGCACCCGGATCACGAGGCCCGCGGCGTGCCGCTGGTGGAAGACATCTGCGCCCGCTACAAGGTTCCGAAGGCGTTCCGCGATCTGGCGGTGCTGGTGACCCGCTATCACCTTTATTATCACCGCGCCGCCGAACTCGCGCCCGGGGAACTGCTCGATCTGTTCGAGGCGCTGGACGCCTTCCGCCGACCCGAGCGCTTCGAACAGTTCCTGCTGGCCTGCGAGGCCGACGCCCGTGGCCGGCCCGGTTACGAGAACGCCGACTTCGAACAGCCCCGCCTGTTGCGTGCCACGCTGGCCGCTGCCGCCGCCATCCGGGGGGGCGATCTGGCCCGGGAAGGGCTCAAGGGCAAGGCCCTGGCAGTCGAACTGCGCCGCCGTCGCGAAGCGGCGATCCGGGACGCACTGCAGGACTTTCGCGCTTCATGAGCACCGGCGTCCGCCGCATGTCCTACCTCTGTATCAACCGGAAGCGATAACCATGTCATCTTCGCCCAGAATCGGCTTCATCTCTCTCGGCTGTCCCAAGGCGCTGGTGGATTCGGAACAGATCGTCACGCGCCTGCGGGCCGAGGGCTACGCCATTACCGATCGGTACGAAGACGCCGAGCTGGTGGTGGTCAACACCTGCGGTTTCATCGACGAGGCGGTGGAAGAATCCCTGGAGGCCATCGGCGAAGCGCTGGACGAGAACGGCAAGGTCATCGTCACCGGCTGCCTGGGCGCCCGGGGCGATGTGGTGCAAAAGGCCCATCCCAACGTGCTGGCCGTCACCGGCCCCCATGCCCTCGACGAGGTCATGCGGGCCGTGCATGCCCACCTGCCCAAACCCCACGATCCCTATACCGATCTGGTGCCCCCGGCCGGCCTCAAACTGACGCCGCGCCATTACGCCTATCTGAAGATATCCGAAGGCTGCAATCATCGCTGCAGCTTCTGCATCATTCCCCAACTGCGCGGCGATCTGATCAGCCGCCCCATCGGCGAGGTGATGCAGGAGGCGGAGAACCTGGTCGCCGGCGGCGTGCGCGAACTGCTGGTCATCTCCCAGGACACCAGCGCCTACGGCGTGGACGTGAAGTATCGCCCCGACTTCTGGCGCGGCCGGCCGCTGCGCACCCGCATGACCGATCTGGCCGCGGCACTCGGCGATCTGGGTGCCTGGGTGCGGCTGCACTACGTCTATCCCTATCCGCACGTGGACGAAGTGATTCCCCTGATGGCCGAGGGCCGCATCCTGCCCTATCTGGACGTGCCCCTGCAGCACGCCAGTCCGCGCATCCTCCG
>JALVBM010000132.1 GCA_027010665.1 Chromatiales bacterium | reverse complement strand
CGAGGATGCGATCCACGGCGAGGATCAGGCCAAGGGCTTCGAGGGGCAGGCCGATGGTGCCGAGGATGATGGTGATGGCGACGAGGCTGGCGGCGGGGATGCCGGCGACGCCGATGGAGGTGAGCAGGGCCACCAGGACGACGATGAACTGGGTGGTGAAGGACAGCTCCAGACCGTAGGCCTGGGCGATAAACAGGGCGGCGATACATTCATACAGCGCGGTGCCGTCCATGTTGACGGTGGCGCCCAGCGGCAGCACGAAGCTGCTGGTGCGGTTGGATACGCCGACGTTCTTCTCGACCCGCTCCAGGGTCAGGGGCAGCGTGGCCGACGAGGAGGCGGTGGAAAAGGCGGTGAGCAGGGCCGGCGCCATGGCCGGGAACATGCGCCAGGGATTGACCCGACCAATCATGCGCAACAGCAGCGGCAGGCTGATGAACGTGTGGGTCGCCAGGGCCAGAATCACGGTGAGGAAGAACACGCCGAGCGAGCTGGCCAGTTCGTCGAGCTGCTCCGGCGAGATCTCGGCGACCACCTTCGCCACCAGACCGAACACGCCGACGGGCGCGAACTTCATGATCAGATCGGTGATGCGCATCATGGTCTGGTAGACGCCCTGCCAGAAGGAGAGCTGGGTGGCGGCATGCTCCCCGTCGATGCGCGTCATGAAGAAACCGAACAGCAGGCTGAAAAAGATCAGCCCCAGCATCTGGCCGTTGGCGGCGGCCATCACGATGTTGGGCGGCACCATGCTCAGGAACACGTCGGCGATGTCACCGGCGCCCCGCTGGCCGACCTTTTCGGCCGCGATGGCGGCCTGGCGCGTGTCGAGGCCCAACAGTTCCCGCGCCGGCGTACCATCGATGATCCCCGGCTGGAAGAGGTTGACGAACAGCAGGCCGGTGAGAATCGCCAGCAGGGAGGTGGTGAAATAATAGAGCAGCGTCTTGCTGCCCAGCCGTCCCAGCCCGTCGGTATTGCCCATGCCGGCGATGCCGACGATGATGGACGAGAAGATGAGCGGCACGATGATCATCTTCAGGGCGTTGAGGAACAGCGTACCGATGAAGCGAAAGGCATCGACAAAGAGAATCCCGAACAGCCCGTGATGGGTGCCGGCCAGGGCGCCGGCGATCACGGCCAGCCCCAGGGCGATGAGAATCTGCCAGTGCAGCTTGAGTCTGAACATCCGTATCCTCCCGGGGCGATGTGCCGGCTTGTCTCAGGCGGAAATGATAGAGCGTCTTGATCGTCTGGATGACGAATTTCGTGCAGGAACGGCGCATAGCCACGATTGTTTGGTAGCTGGGGACGGGTAGCTGGTGGCTGGGAAAATGGCTCTGTCCACGCTTTTACCCGCTACCCGTCCCCAGCTACCCGCTACCGTTCCATCGCGGCTATGCGCCGCTCCTACAGTGTCTTCGGCTCAATCGGGATCGAGACGGTTATTCTTCCGTTTCCGTCAGTTCCAGATGGCGCGTGATGTCGGCCTGGCTCTCCAGCCAGTCCAGCCAGGCATTGAAACCGGCCGAGCCGAGGACCGACTGGAGCTGGCGGCGTCGGGCATCGGCTTCCGGACTCGTGGTGTCGGCCTGGCCATCGACGACACGGAACAGGCCAAGCACGGCGAAACGGGCCGCATCGATCATCTCGCTGACGAAGGCAGGCTTGTCGTCCAGCGGCCGGGGAATGGCGAACAGGGCCTGACGCAAGGCCGGCTCGAGGTCATGCTTTTTCGGATCGGCCGGCTTGCGTGGCACCAGCCCGGCGGCGACCCAGACCTGCCCGTACTGTTTTGCCACCGCCTCGGGCGGCGTGCCGGCCTGCAGCGCCAGCACGGCGGCTTCGGCATCCTTCGTGGCCAACTCCCGCGCCTTCTCCTGTCGCAGGGCCTTTTCGACCTGAACGCGCACCTCGTCCAGCGGTCGCACGGTGGCCGGCCGGTGATTGGCAACGCGCAGGACCATGACCCGGGTATCGGTCAGTTCCAGCAGTTCGCTGTTGCGGCCCTCGCGCAGGACCTCGTCGCTGAAGGCTGCCGACAGGATGCGGGGATTGTCGAACGGCGGCGGCGCATTGTCGCGGGTGATCCAGGGACTCTTCTGCAGCGGCAAGCCAAGTTCCTCGGCCACCGGTTCGAGCGTGTCGGGGATTTCGAAACTGAGATCGTTGAGACGGGCCACCAGATCGTTGAACTGCTTCTCGGCCTGCTGCATCTGCAGTTCCTTGCGGATCTGCTCGCGCACGGCCTTCAGGGGCCTGTACTTCGCCGGGGTGACGCTGTCGACGAGAATCAGGTGATAGCCGAAGCGGGTGCGCACCGGACCGCCCAGCTCTCCCGGCTTGAGGGAAAAGGCCAGCTTGTCGAAGGCCGGATCCATGCTGCCGGGCGTGATCTCGCCCAGATCACCGCCCTTCTCCCTGGTCAGCAGATCCTGTGACGCCTCGCGCGCCACGTCGGCAAACTTCTCGCCCTTGCGAATGCGCTCGGCCAGCGCTTCGATTTCCGCCTTCGCCTTGGCGTCCTCGGCCGGATCGGTGACGGGGATCAGGATATGCCGGACATGGCGGCGTTCCGGCGCTTCGAGGTAGTTGTCCCGGTACTGTTCGTAATGGGCGCGGATTTCCTCGTCGCTGATCTGGATGTGACCGGCCAGCTTGTCCAGATCCAGTTCGATATAGGCCAGTTGCACCGCCTCGGGGATCTGGAATCGTTGCTTGTTCTTTTCGTACCAGGCGGCGATTTCCTCGTCGCTCAGTTTCACCTTGTCCTGGTAGCGGGCCACGGGCAGCAGAAAGTAACCGGCCTCCCGTTGCTGGCCCTCGAGGCGCAGCACGTCCGCCAGGGCACGATCGGTGACGAAGGCGCTCTGCTGGATGCCGTCCTGCAGGTGCTGCTCGGCGATATCACGGGCCACCTGGAGGACGAACAGATCCGGATCCATCCCCTGAACGCGCATGACCTGCTTGTAGACCTCGGCCGAGAACTTTCCGTCCGGCCCGTGGAAGGCGGGGATCTCGTGAATGGCCCTGGCTGCCAGCGGGAAGGCGACGTGGAAACCGTCGTCCTGCAGAGCCTGATTGATCAGCTCGCGCCGGATCAGGCTTTCGAGAACCTGCCGCTTCATGCGCGTCTCGTCGAACATTTCCGGGCGGTAGTTGTCGCCCAGCATCTGCTGCAGGCGTTCGCGCATGTTCTGGTACTCGCGCAGGAACCGGCTCTGCGGGATCTCGGTGCCATTGACGGTGGCCACCACGGCCTTGCCGCCACCGGTCAGATAGCTGCTGAGCCCGAACAGGGCGAAGGTGATGATGATGAGGCCGACGATGATCCAGACGATCAGACCCTGGGCACGATCACGAATGGCTTGCAGCATGCGGCGCGGACCTGTGGTTGCGAGAATGAGCGATGGGCAGACAGCAAAAAAGGGCGTGCAATCCTGCGGCGCCCTTTCGTGCTTGGATATGGCGGACCGGACGGGACTCGAACCCGCGACCTCCGGCGTGACAGGCCGGCATTCTAACCAGCTGAACTACCGGTCCACAACCTGGTGGGTGCTGCAGGGATCGAACCTGCGACCCTCGCCTTGTAAGGGCGATGCTCTCCCAGCTGAGCTAAGCACCCCGGTGTGAAGGCGCGCTAGTTTACGGCATCCTTCAGCGCTTTTCCAGCCTTGAAGCCCGGAACTTTCGCTGCCTTGATTTCGATGGCCTCGCCGGTGCGGGGATTGCGGCCGGTGCGGGCGGCCCGCTCCTTGACGGTGAAGGTCCCGAAGCCGACCAGGGTGACCTGGTCGCCCTTGGCCAGGGCACTGGTGATGGTCTCGAGCATGGTGTCTACCGCACGGGTGGCTGCAGCCTTGGAAATGTCCGCCCCTTCGGCAACGGCGTCGATCAGTTCGGTCTTGTTCACTGAATCCCCCTAAGGATGGTTCGCGTAAGAGATGTTGGATAAAAAAACACCGCCAAACATACTGGCGGTTTTCGGTATTCGAAAACGAGCCGGATTTATACCAACAGGCCCTCCCGGCGGTCAAGGAAAGCCGTCCGATCCGGCCGAGAAAACCGCGGAATTACCGCTTATTGCAGACTTGACAAGCGCCAATGGCAGCGGGCTTGTGCATTTTTTCAGCAAACGCCCATGAAAAACCCCGTACCGGAATCCGGTACGGGGTACGTTCACGGATGACGGGCTCAGTGGTGATGGATGGACTTGGTGGCGCTTTCCTCGCTCTTGTCCGCCGCCTTCACCGGCTCACCCGATTCCTCGGGCAACGGTTCCGGTGCGCGGGTCAGTGCCACTTCGAGCACCTGGTCGAACCACTTGACCGGACGGATGTCGAGACTTTCCTTGATGTTCTCGGGAATCTCGGCCAGATCCCGGGTGTTCTCCTCGGGGATCAGCACCGTCTTGATGCCGCCGCGGTGCGCCGCCAGCAGTTTCTCCTTGAGGCCACCGATGGGCAGCACCTCGCCGCGCAGGGTGATCTCGCCGGTCATGGCCACGTCGGCCCGCACGGGAATGTCGGTCAGGGCCGAGACCAGGGCCGTGGCCATGCCGATGCCGGCGCTCGGGCCGTCCTTCGGAATCGCGCCTTCCGGCACGTGGACGTGGATGTCCGTCTTCTCGAAGGTCTCAGGCCGGATGCCGAGCACGTTCGCGCGGCTGCGCACCACGGTCAGGGCCGCCTGGATGGATTCCTTCATCACGTCGCCGAGCTGGCCGGTGACCGTGTACTTGCCCTTGCCGGGCATGACGGCGGTCTCGATGGTCAGCAGCTCGCCGCCCACCTCGGTCCAGGCCAGGCCGGTGACCTGACCCACCTGGTCTTTCTCCTCGGCCAGGCCGAAGCGAAAGCGGCGCACACCGAGATACTTCTCGAGGTTGTCGGGCGTCACTTCCACCTTGCCGCTCTGTTCGCCGAGCAGCACTTCCTTGACCACCTTGCGGCAGATCTTGGCGATCTCCCGCTCCAGGTTGCGCACGCCGGCTTCGCGGGTGTAGTAGCGAATGATGTCGCGCACGGCATCCTCGCTGATTTCGATCTCGTCTTCCTTGAGACCGTTGTTCTTCATCTGTTTCCTGATGAGGTAACGCTCGGCAATGGCCACCTTCTCGTCTTCCGTGTAGCCGGACAGGCGGATGACCTCCATGCGGTCCAGCAGCGGGCCGGGGATGTTCATGGTATTGGAGGTGGCCACGAACATCACTTCGGAAAGGTCGAAGTCCACTTCCAGATAGTGATCGTTGAAGGTGTGGTTCTGCTCGGGATCCAGCACCTCCAGCAGGGCCGAGGCCGGATCGCCACGGAAGTCCATGGCCATCTTGTCGATCTCGTCGAGCAGGAACAACGGATTGCGTGTACCCACCTTGGCCAGGTTCTGGATGATCTTGCCGGGCATGGAGCCGATGTAGGTGCGGCGGTGACCGCGGATCTCGGCCTCGTCACGCACGCCACCGAGGGCCATGCGCACGAACTTGCGGTTGGTGGCGCGGGCGATGGACTTGCCCACCGAGGTCTTGCCCACCCCGGGCGGCCCCACCAGGCACAGGATCGGGCCCTTCATCTTCTTCATGCGCTGCTGCACGGCCAGGTACTCGAGGATGCGCTCCTTGACCTTCTCCAGGCCATAGTGATCCTCTTCCAGCACCTGCTCGGCACGGGCCAGATCGTGGCGCACCTTGGAGCGCTTCTTCCAGGGGGCGCTCAGCAGCCAGTCCAGGTAGTTGCGCACCACGGTGGCTTCCGCCGACATGGGCGACATCATCTTCAGCTTGCCCAGTTCCGCCTTGGCCTTGGCCTTGGCTTCCTTGGACATGCCGGCCGCTTCGATCTTCTTCTCCAGCTCTTCCAGCTCGTTGGGCACCTCTTCGAGATCGCCCAGCTCCTTCTGGATGGCCTTCATCTGTTCGTTCAGGTAGTACTCGCGCTGGCTCTTTTCCATCTGGCGCTTGACGCGGCCGCGAATGCGCTTTTCCACCTGCAGCAGATCGATCTCCGATTCCATCAGCGCCATCAGGTGTTCCAGGCGCTCGCGCAGATCGGTGAGTTCGAGGATCTGTTGCTTCTCCTCGATCTTCAGCGACATGTGGGCGGCGATGGTATCCACCAGCCGGCCTGGATCCTCGATGCTCGACAGGGAAGTGAGAATCTCCGGCGGGATCTTCTTGTTCAGCTTGACGTACTGATCGAACTGGTTGGTGAGCGAGCGCACCAGCACTTCGGCTTCGCGCTCGTCCAGGGGTTCTTCCTCGTAGGTCTTCACCTGGGCGGTAAAGTATTCCTCGTCGCCCAGGAAGCTGACGATGCGGGCGCGGTGATTGCCTTCCACCAGCACCTTCACGGTGCCGTCGGGCAGTTTCAGCAGTTGCAGGATGGTCGACACGGTGCCGATGCGATACAGATCGTCGGCGCCCGGATCGTCGTCGGCCGCGCTCTTCTGCGCGACCAGCAGGATCTGCTTGTCGTTCTCCATGGCCGCTTCCAGTGCCTTGATGGACTTCTCCCGGCCGACGAACAGCGGGATGACCATGTGCGGATAGACCACCACGTCACGCAGTGGCAGCACGGGAATGGCGGCGAGTTGCTCTTCAAGATGTTCTGACATGTTTACCTTCTCGTCTTCTGGCGTAATCCGGAAAATGCGGATCCGGTTGACGTTATGGGGGCGCGGCGCGGCCCTTTCAAGTGGGCGGCCGGAAAATTGTCATGAAAAACAAAGGGGTATCGACTGATACCCCTTCGTGATTCACTCTTCGGCGGAGGCGGCTCGTTGGTCCGAGCCTTCGTAGATAAAGAGCGGTTCGCCTTCGCCCTGGATCACCGATTCGTCGATGACCACCTTCTGGACCCCCTCCATGGAGGGCAGGTCGTACATGGGTTCCAGCAGGACATGCTCGAGAATGGATCGCAGACCCCGGGCGCCGGTCTTGCGTTCCATGGCCTTGCGGGCCACGGCGCGCAGGGCATCCTCGCGGATTTCCAGCTCGCAGCCTTCCATCTCGAACATCTTGGCATACTGCTTGGTCAGGGCGTTCCTGGGCTCGGTGAGGATCTGCACCAGGGCATCCTCGTCCAGCTCCTCGAGGGTGGCGATCACCGGCAGGCGGCCGACGAACTCCGGAATCAGCCCGTAGCGGGTCAGATCCTCCGGCTCCACGTCGGTCAGTACCTCGGAAACGGTCTTCTGCTCGTCCTTGCCCTTGACCTCGGCGCCGAAGCCGATGCCGCCCTTCTCGGAGCGGTCGCGGATGATCTTGTCCAGCCCGGCGAAGGCGCCGCCGCAGATGAACAGGATGTTGGAGGTATCCACCTGCAGGAACTCCTGCTGCGGGTGCTTGCGCCCGCCCTGGGGCGGGACCGAGGCCACGGTGCCCTCGATGAGCTTGAGCAGGGCCTGCTGCACACCCTCGCCCGACACGTCGCGGGTGATGGAGGGGTTGTCCGACTTGCGGGAGATCTTGTCGATCTCGTCGATGTAGACGATGCCCGTCTGGGCCTTCTCCACGTCGTAGTCGCACTTCTGCAGCAGTTTCTGGATGATGTTCTCCACGTCCTCGCCCACGTAGCCGGCTTCGGTCAGGGTGGTGGCATCGGCGATGGTGAACGGCACGTTCAGCAGCCGGGCCAGGGTCTCGGCCAGCAGGGTCTTGCCGCTGCCGGTGGGACCGATGAGCAGGATGTTGGACTTGGACAGCTCCACGTCGTCCCGCTTGAGGCCGGACTCGAGGCGCTTGTAGTGGTTGTAGACCGCTACCGAGAGCACCTTCTTGGCCTGCTCCTGGCCGATCACGTACTCGTCGAGGATGGCGTTGATTTCGTGGGGTGTGGGCAGCTTGCTGCCGACGCCGCCGGAAGCCTGTTCCTGGACTTCCTCGCGAATGATGTCGTTGCACAGCTCGACGCATTCATCGCAGACGAACACGGACGGGCCGGCAATCAGCTTGCGGACCTCGTGCTGGCTCTTGCCGCAAAACGAGCAGTACAGCAGTTTCCCGTTGTCGCCCGATGAATTCTTGTCGTCGCTCATGATGTTACCTCTGGTCGCTCCGCGTATTCCCTACCATGCGTCTATTTTTCCCTGATTTCAAGTACCTGCAAGGTATATATTAAAGAGTAACCCTGCCGGCAGTCGGGTCATGGACGTCAGTCGCCACCGCCCGCGCGGGAGACCATGACCTCGTCGATGAGGCCGTATTCCACCGAGTCCTGGGCGCTCATGAAGAAGTCCCGGTCGGTGTCCTTCTGGATCCGCTCCAGCGGCTGTCCCGTATGTTTGGCAAGAATCCGGTTCAAACGTTCCCGGATTTCCAGAATTTCCTTGGCGTGGATTTCGAAATCCGCCGCCTGGCCCTGGAACCCGCCCAGAGGCTGATGAATCATGGTGCGCGAATGGGGCAGCGCATAGCGCTTGCCCGCGGCACCGCCCGCCAGCAGCACGGCGCCCATGCTGGCGGCCTGCCCGATGCACATGGTGCTCACGTCGGGCCGGATGAACTGCATGGTGTCGTAGATGGACAGGCCCGCCGTCACCGATCCCCCGGGGGAGTTGATGTACAGGTGGATGTCCTTGTCCGGGTTCTCCGACTCCAGGAACAGCAACTGCGCCACCACCAGATTGGCCATGTGATCCTCTACCGGGCCGACCAGGAAGATGACGCGTTCCTTGAGCAGCCGGGAGTAGATGTCGTAGGCCCGCTCCCCGCGAGAGGTCTGCTCGACCACCATGGGGATGAGCTGGCTGCGGATGTCCGCAGTCTTGCCGTCAGTGATTTTATCGGTCACGGGTTGGTTTCCTTTAATGCCGCAGGGCTGCCGCAACCGGCCTCAGGCGGCCGGCTGCGGATTCATTATCTCATTGAATGTGTGGGATTTTTCCTCTACCTTGGCGTGTTCCAGCACCCAGTCGACGACCTGATCCTCGTAGACCAGAGACTCCACTTCGCCAAGGCGCCGCGGATCCGCGTAGTACCACTTTACCACCTCTTCCGGGTGCTCGTAAGGGGCGGCAATTTCCTCCACCTTGGCCTTCACCCGCTCCGGATCCACCTTGATGTCGTTGGCCTTGACGATCTCGGCCAGCAGCAGGCCAAGCTTCACGCGCCGCCAGGCCTGGTCACGGAACATGGCCGGATCCAGTTTCAGATCCTCGGCCTTCAGCCCCTGGCGGGCAAAGTTCTCCTGCATCTGCCGGGCCAGAACCTGGCCCTCCTGCTCGACCAGTGCCTCGGGAACCGGGAAGTCGTGGCTGCGCAGCAGCACCTCCATGACCTCTTCCTTGAGCCTGGTCTGCAGCTTGCTGTCCAGCTCCTGCTGCATGCTGGCGCGGATCTCCTCGCGCATCTTGTCGAGATCGCCGTCCTCCACGCCCAGCATCTTCGCAAACTCGGCGTCCACTTCGGGCAGTTTCGGCGCCTCGACCTTCTTGACCTTGATGGCGAACTGCACCGGCTTGCCGGCCAGTTCCCTGGCGTGATAGTCCTCGGGAAAGGTCAGGTCCAGGGTCAGCTCGTCACCGGCGCGGGCCCCCTTGAGGCCGTCCTCGAAGCCGGCGATCAGGCGACCTTCGCCGATGACCACCTCCATGTCCTGGCCCTCGCCGCCCTCGAAGGGCTCGCCGTCGATGGTGCCCCTGAAGTCCACGGTGACGCGGTCGCCCTCCTCGGCCGGGCGATCCACCTCCTCCCAGGTCATGTTCTGGCGACGGATGGTCTCGATCATCTCGTCCACATCGGCATCGGTGATCTCGGCCACCGGCTTGATGACCGTCTCCTTGGAGAGGTCGGCCAGTTCGATTTCGGGATAGACCTCGAAGGTGGCCACATACTCGAGCCCCTTGCCGGGCTCCATGTGCTTGGGTTCGAAATCGGGGGCGCCGGCAGGGCGCAGGTTCTCCTGCTCCACCGCCTCGTAGAAGCTGGACTGCAACACGTCGCCGATGACCTCCTGGCGGACCTGGGCGCCATAGTGCTGCTGGATGACCTTCAGTGGCACCTTGCCCTTGCGAAAGCCCTTGAGCTTGACCGTGCGGCTCATGTCCTTCAGCTTGCCCTGAACGACCTGGTCGATGCGGTCCTCTTCGACGGCCACGGTCATGCGACGCTTCAGGCCCTCGGCGGGTTCGACGGAAACTTGCATTGCCATTCCTCTATGTAGATTTTGGATTGAGTGGGATTTTCGGGGGATGATGTCTGGTGCGAAAGGAGAGACTCGAACTCTCACGGGTTGCCCCACAGGAACCTAAATCCTGCGCGTCTACCAGTTCCGCCACTTTCGCCGAAATTCGCGGGAGTTCCCTCGCCTGGCCAATTATACCAGTCTGTCGCACACGACCGAACCGGATTCGGCAAGGGAAAAAGAAAAAGGCCATCCCGTGGATGGCCTTTTGCGTCTCGCCCGCGGGCGATGGAATCTGGTGGGCCGTCAGGGACTCGAACCCCGGACCAAGAGATTAAGAGTCTCCTGCTCTACCAACTGAGCTAACGGCCCGCGAACTGCAAGGGCGCGTATTTGAGCACATTCCCCCGGCAGTGACAAGCCCGCGGAAAGGAACGGGCCCGCTCCGGCGGGCCGGCGGGAAGATGGGGTGGCTGATGGGACTCGAACCCACGACGACTGGAATCACAATCCAGGGCTCTACCAACTGAGCTACAGCCACCATTGAAACAGGGGCGAGGGACGAGTGGCGAGGGACGAGGAAAGGCGGCCCCGGCTTCGTTCCTGCTGTATCGGAAGACCGACGGCTTCCGGAAAAAATCTGGCACGCCCGGCAGGACTCGAACCTGCTACCCTCGGCTTAGCGTACCCGCTACCGCTTTCGCGGCTGCCCGCTGGCGGGCATTTGGGGTCTGGACCATCTCTTCACCGTTGCAGGTGCTGCACGTATGGCCTCTACGGATCCCCGCGGCGAACCGTCGTTCGCGCTCGGGCGCCCTACCCCCGGCTGCCCCGGGCCTTCGGTGCGCCCGGACCGCCCTGCGGGACGGCCACGGGTTTCCTCGGGATCACCATCAGCGCGACCTGTTAAGGCTTCCCCGATACAGTGCAGTCCACTCGCCGGGTTTCGTTTCCCCGCCGAGGCTCCTGTTCACGTACGGAAATACGTGCTTGAAGGCCGATGCTCTATCCAGATGAGCTACGGGCGCATGCACCGGCTCGCTGCCGGTAGCCGAATTCTATGCCCCCCGCCCCGGAATTGAAACCCCGACGGCCAATGGTGCTGTGGTAACCGGGAAAAACTGGCCACGTTGTTACCCGCTACCCGTCCCCAGCTACCCGCTACCCGACATGGTCGGTGCGTTGCTTCGCGAACGCACCCTACATCGAAGCCGGGCACCAACGCCGTTCCTCGGCCCTCGTCCCTCGCCACTCGTCCCTGTTTGTCTGGTCGGGGTAGAGGGATTCGAACCCCCGACATCCTGCTCCCAAAGCAGGCGCGCTACCAGACTGCGCTATACCCCGCGAAACCGTTGCGGGTCGCCGCGACAGGGGCGCGATGATACGGACCGGACCCGCAAAAATCAATTGTAGCAGCCCGGCACCGGTACCGGGAGCGCCATTGGCAAGCCCGGACGAACCGTGCGATCATTCGCCCTCTCCCGTTCCCGTCTCCTCGAGGTCCCGATCGTTTCATGAGTGCGCAAATCATCGATGGCAAGTCGATTGCCGCCCGCGTTCGCAGCGAGGTCCGTCAGCAGGTGGAGGCCCGCGTGGCGGCCGGGAAGCGTCCGCCCGGGCTGGCGGTGATTCTGGTGGGGCAGGACCCGGCCTCCGAGGTCTACGTGCGCAACAAGCGGCGGGCCTGTGACGAGGTGGGCTTCCTCTCCTTCGCCCATGATCTGGACGAGACGGTCTCCCAGGACGAACTGCTGGCCCTGATCGCGGAACTGAACAACGACAGCCGGGTGGACGGCATCCTGGTCCAGCTGCCGCTGCCGATGCACATCGATACCGAGACGGTGATCGAGAGCATCCGGCCCGACAAGGACGTGGACGGCTTTCATCCCTACAACGTGGGCCGGCTGGCCATCCGCCTCCCGGTACTGCGCCCCTGCACCCCGCGCGGCGTGATGACCCTGCTCGAATCCACCGGCCAGCCCATCCGCGGTCAGGACGCCGTGGTGGTGGGCGCCTCCAATCACGTCGGCCGCCCCATGGGCCTCGAACTGCTGCTGGCGGGCTGCACCGTCACCACCTGCCACCGCTTCACCCGGGACCTCGAATCCCACGTCGCACGGGCCGACATCCTGGTGGTGGCCGTCGGCAAGCCCGGCATCGTCAAGGGCGAGTGGATCAAGCCCGGCGCCGTGGTGATCGACGTGGGCATCAACCGGACGGAGGACGGCAAGCTGGTGGGCGACGTCGACTTCGAAACCGCCCGCGAACGCGCCGGCTGGATCACCCCGGTCCCCGGCGGCGTCGGCCCCATGACCGTCGCCACCCTGCTGGAGAACACGCTGGAGGCGGCGGAGCGATTCCATGACTAAAACACAGTGGCGAGGGACGAGGGACGAGTGGCGAGGAAAAGCGTTGGTGCTCGACCTCGAAAACGGAACGGGGAATTTGTGAAGTCAGGGCTTCGAAGCCGAATCAACTCTACGGAACTTTAATATCTGCGTGTAGGAGCGGCGCACAGCCGCGATGGACGAAGCATCCGACCTTCGAGCCTGTTACAGCCTGTTCGGAGCCAAGCACTAACGCCGTTCCTCGCCACTCGTCCCTCGTCCCTCGTCCCTCGCCACTATTTTATTGCGGTTGGAGATATTTCCCCGCCTTCTCCGCCAGATCCCCGAAGCAGGCGCGGTATTCGGGAGTGGCCATGATGCCGTTGGGATCGCCGATGGCGTCGTCGATTTCGTCCTCGTCGAGCAGGAGCTGGACTTCCTTCTTGCCGAGATGGCCGTCGCAGCGTTCGACGATGCGATAGCCGCTGGCATCGAAGCTGCGAAAGGCATGCAGATCGCCGTTGTAGCGGTGCAGGGTGATCAGGGTCTGTACCGGGGCGTTGCGGTAGTGGGGCAGGAAGGCAGCGGCATAGTCGCGGATCACCCGGCCCTGTTCGTCGCGGATGTAGACCTCGATGGCGTGCAGATTCTCCGGGTGTTCCCGCTCCCGTTGCACCCGGCTGATCAGCCGGCCGTCGAGGTAGTAGTCCTCTTCCGTGTAGAACTTCGGCTTGCCCGCATAGCCCCCGATGGATGTCCTGACCTCGATGCCTTCGACCGATGTGAGCCGGCGGTGAAGCTGTTCCAGGTTGCGGGCGAAGGCATTCCAGGTGCGGACATGGACGTTGTCCTCCTTGAGAACTTCGGCGCCCGCGACGCCCAAGCCCGACAGGATGACGAGGCCCGCGAGCGCGAGCCGACAGACGATACTCCTCATGGCATGACCTCCAGCACAAGCGACGCCGGCATGTTGTCGTGATTGTGGCCGGCCAGTGGCGGCCGGCTATTCCCGCCGCCAGGTGGTTCCCTCGGGTCCGTCTTCCAATATAACACCCTGCTCGGCGAGCGCATCCCGGATGCGGTCCGCCTCGGCAAAATCCCGGTTTTTTCGCGCTTCGTTGCGCTTTGCAATCAGTTCCTCGATTTCCGCATCACTTGGCCCTCCCTCACCCGAGCCGCCCCGCAGGAAGTCCTCGGGGGCCTGATACAGCAGGCCGAGCAGTTCCGCCAGGCGAAGCATCAGGGTGGCGCGCCCGGCGGCCCCTGCCGGATCGTCGCTCCGCATCCGGTTGATTTCGTGGGCCAGTTCGAACAGCACGGCCAGCGCTTCCGGGGTGTTGAAATCGTCGTTCAGGGCGTCCAGGAAGCGCCGGGCCAGCGGATCGTCGAGATCGGCCTCGCCTGCCGGGGTGATGCCGCGCAGGGCCGTGTAGAGGGTAGTCAGCGCGCCCTTGGCATTCTCGAGCTGCACGTCGGAATAGTTCAGGGGACTGCGATAGTGGCTGGTGAGCAGGAAGTAGCGCAGCACCTCGGGCTGGTAACGGGCCGTGACCTCGCGAATGGTGAAGAAGTTGCCCAGGGACTTGGACATCTTTTCCTCGTCCACCCGCACGAAGCCCACGTGCATCCAGTAGTTGACGAAATGCTCGCCGGTGGCCGCCTCCGACTGGGCGATCTCGTTCTCGTGATGGGGGAACTGCAGATCCAGCCCGCCGCCGTGGATGTCGAAGTGCTCGCCCAGGCAGTGGGTGGACATGGCCGAGCATTCGATGTGCCAGCCCGGCCGGCCCGGCCCCCAGGGCGAATCCCAGGCCGGCTCGCCGGGCTTGGCCGCCTTCCACAGCACGAAGTCCAGGGGATCGTCCTTGGCCTCGTCCACGGCCACCCGCGCCCCGGCCCGCAGATCCTCCGGGTTCTTGCCGGAGAGCTGGCCATAGTGCTCGAAGCGGCTCACGTCGTAGTAGACGTCGCCATTGTCCGCCCGGTAGGCGTAGCCCTTGTCGAGCAGCGCCTGGATCATCTCGATGATGTCGGCCATGTGGCGTGTGGCGCGGGGCTCGAAGGTCGGCGGCAGGACGTTGAGCGCCGCGGCGTCCTTGTGCATCTCCTCGATGTACCGACCGGTGAGGGTGTCGATGTCCACCTGCTGTTCGTTGGCCCGCTGGATGATCTTGTCATCGATGTCGGTCACGTTGCGCACGTAGGTCACGTGTTCCGGGCCGTAGAGGTGCCGCAGGTGCCGGAACACCACGTCGAACACCACCAGCACCCGGGCATGGCCGATGTGGCACATGTCGTAGACGGTCATGCCGCACACGTACATGCGCACGTTGTTCGGATCGATGGGCTTGAACGGCTCGAGCCGACGGGTCAGGGTGTTGTAGATCTTCAGCATGGGACACCGGGATGACGGAACGGGCGCACAAGTGTACCGGTATCGGGCGACGGGCTCAAAACCGGGGCCGTGCGCTTTCCCCGCTCCGGCAAACCCATTATCATGCCCCCGCACAGCCCTGACCCATTGCAACGGACCACAAGACCATGAAACGAATTACCCGACTGCTCCTGCTGACCTTCGCCCTCGCCTTCGGCCCGGCCCTGCAGGCCGCCGATCACCCCCGCGTGAAGATCGACACCAACCTCGGCAGCTTCGTCGTCGAACTCTATCCCGAGAAGGCGCCAAAGACCGTGGAGAACTTCCTGCAGTACGTGCGCGACGGGTTCTACAATGGCACCATCTTCCACCGGGTCATCGACGGGTTCATGATCCAGGGGGGCGGCTTCACCGCCGATTTCGAGCGCAAGGAGACCCGCGCGCCCATCATCAACGAGGCCGACAACGGCCTGAAGAACACCCGCGGCACCATCGCCATGGCCCGCACCATGGACCCCCACTCGGCCACCGCCCAGTTCTTCATCAACGTCAAGGACAATCCCTTCCTCGACCATACCGCCAAGACCCCGCGCGGCTGGGGCTACGCCGTGTTCGGCAAGGTGGTCGAGGGCATGGACGTGGTGGACAGGATCCGCAAGGTCCGCACCGGCCCGGGCGGCATGTTCCCCAAGGACGTCCCCCAGGAACCGGTCATCATCGAGAAGATGACCGTCATCGAATCCGGCAAGTCCTGATCCGCCGCCAACGGGAAAACCGCACATGATCAAGCTCAATACCAATCACGGCACCATCGTGCTGGAACTGGACGCCGAAAAGGCGCCGAAGACGGTCGAGAACTTCCTGCAGTACGCGAAGGAAGGCTTCTACGACGGCACCATCTTTCACCGGGTCATCGACGGCTTCATGATCCAGGGGGGCGGCATGGAGCCGGGCATGCAGGAAAAGGCGACCCGCGCGCCGATTCCCAACGAGGCCGACAACGGCCTTTCCAACACCCGCGGCACCATCGCCATGGCCCGCACGCCGGATCCCCATTCGGCCACCGCCCAGTTCTTCATCAACGTCAGCGACAACCCCTTCCTCGATCACCGCAGCCCCACCCCGGATGGCTGGGGTTACTGCGTGTTCGGCAAGGTGGTCGAAGGCATGGACGTGGTGGACAAAATCAAGGGCGTGCCCACCACCACCCGCGGCTACCACCAGGACGTGCCGGTGGAGGACGTGATCATCGAATCGGTGGACGTCGAGGAATGAACCGCCCCGCCGGTTCGCTTCGCCCGGCCGCCGCGCCATGACCACCCTGTTCATCTCGGATCTGCACCTGAGCGATCAGCGTCCGGCCATTACCGAGGCGTTCATCGGCTTCCTCGAGGGCGAGGCCCGCGGCGCCAAGGCACTCTACATTCTCGGCGATCTGTTCGAGGTCTGGCTGGGCGACGACATGGTCCTGCCCGCCTATGCCCGGGCCATCGAGGCCATGCACCGCCTGGCCGACGCCGGGGTGCCCCTGTTCGTGATGCACG